>JAGWSE010000216.1 GCA_028869395.1 Alphaproteobacteria bacterium
AGCCGGGTGATTTCCGGCGGCATGGTTGCCGAAAAGAACAGCGTCTGCTTCTTGGGCGGGGTCAGCTTGAAGATGCGCTCGATGTCGGGGATGAAGCCCATGTCGAGCATGCGGTCGGCTTCGTCGACCACCATGATCTGCACCCCGGTGAGCAGCAGCTTGCCGCGCTCGACGTGGTCCAGCAGGCGCCCGGGCGTGGCGATCAGCACGTCGACGCCCCGGTCCAGCTTCTTTTCCTGGTCGCCGAAGGACACGCCGCCGATGAGCAGCGCCCAACTCAGCTTGGCGTTCTTGGCGTAGCGTTCGAACGCGGCGGCGACCTGGTCGGCCAGCTCCCGGGTCGGTTCGATCACCAGCGAGCGCGGCATGCGCGCCTTGGCGCGGCCGGCCGAGAGCCGGTCGATCATCGGCAAGGTGAAGGCCGCGGTCTTGCCGGTGCCGGTCTGGGCGATGCCCAGAACATCGCGGCCGGACAGGGCCACCGGTATCGCCTGCGCCTGGATCGGCGTGGCGGTGTGGTAGCCGGTGTCGGCGACGGCCTGGAGGGTTTCGGGGCTCAGCCCCAGTTCGGAGAATTCGGTCATGTCATGAATAAAGGAGAGCTGAAACAGGGCGGCGCCGAAAAACGCGGCCTCATTCCCGGCTCTGGCGCGCGGAACATAGGAAACCCGGCTGCAAAGTCAATGAAAGCCTTGAAGCGTAAAGATTTTGATCGGCGCGTGCTGCGACGCGCGCTCTGACAGCATCATACATCCAGGCCATCCACCGCAAATGCCGCGTTTTCCTGGATGAAGCGGAAGCGGTGTTCGGGCTTGCGGCCCATCAGGGTTTCGACCAGTTCCTCCACCGCCTCCTCGGCGCGCGGCAGCGTCACCCGGGCCAGGGTCCGCTTGGCCGGGTCCATGGTGGTGTCCTTCAGCTGGGCCGGCATCATCTCGCCCAGGCCCTTGAAGCGGCCGATCTCCACCTTCTTGCCCTTGAACTCGGTGGCCAGCAGCTCGTCCTTGTGCGCCTCGTCGCGGGCGTAGACGGTCTTGCCGCCGGCGCTGAGGCGGAAGAGGGGGGCCAGCGCCAGGTAGAGGCGCCCGGAGCGGATCATTTCCGGCATGGTGCGGTAGAAGAAGGTGATCAGCAGGCAGGCGATGTGCGCGCCGTCCTCGTCGGCGTCGGTCATGATCACGATGCGCTCGTAGCGCAGGTCCTCTTCCTTGAACTTCTTGCCGCCCAGGACGCCCAGGGCCAGCATGAGGTCGGACAGCTCCTTGTTGGCGCCGGCCTTGTCGCCGCTGGCCGAGGCGACGTTCAGGATCTTTCCGCGCAGGGGCAATATGGCCTGGGTGCGACGGTCGCGGGCCTGCTTGGCAGAGCCGCCGGCCGAATCGCCTTCGACCAGGAACAGTTCGGTGCCGTCCATGCCCTGGCCGGAGCAGTCGGCCAGCTTGCCCGGCAGGCGCAGCTTGCGGGTGGCCGACGCGCGGGCGACTTCCTTCTCCTTGCGCCGCTTCAGCCGCTCCTCGGCGCGCTCGATGACGAACTGCAGGAGGGCGGTCGCGGCCTTGGGCGAATTGGCCAGCCAGTGGTCGAAGGGGTCGCGCAGGGCGGCCTCGACCAGGCGCTGGGCCTCCGATGATGAGAGCTTCTCCTTGGTCTGGCCCTGGAATTCCGGGTCGCGGATGAAGACGCTCACCAGGCAGCCCGCCTGGGCCACCACGTCGTCGGCCGTTATCAGGCCGCCGCGCTTCTCGCCGGTGAGATCGGCGTACTGCTTGAGCCCCCGCGTGAGCGCGGCGCGCAGGCCCGCCTCGTGCGTGCCGCCCTCCGGCGTGGGAATGGTGTTGCAGTAGGACTGCATGAAGCCGTCGGCCTCGCCGAAACCGGCGGGCGTCCAGGTGACGGCCCACTCGACCTTGCCCGTTTCCCCCGCGCGCTCGAAGCGGCCGGCGAACGGCTCCGGCGTCACGGTCTCCACGTCCTTGACGCGCTCGGCCAGGAAGTCGGCCAGGCCGTTCGGGAAGCGGAAGGTCGCCTCGGCCGGCGTCTGGTCGTGGATGCGGGACGGATCGCATCGCCAGCGGATTTCGACGCCCCCGAACAGGTAGGCCTTGGCCCGCGCCATGCGGTAGAGGCGGGCGGGCTTGAAGGCGACGTTCTCGCCGAAGATCACCGGGTCGGGCGTGAAGGTGATCGCGGTCCCGTGCTTGCGGGTGGGCGCGATCTGCTGGATCGGGCCGAGCGCCTTGCCGCGGGTGAAGGCCTGGCGCCATTCGAACCCGTCCTTCCAGGCGGTCACTTCGACGCGCTCGGAGAGGGCGTTGACCACCGAGACGCCCACGCCGTGCAGGCCGCCGGAGGTCTCGTACGCCTTGCCGGAGAACTTCCCGCCCGAGTGCAGGACGGTCATGATCACTTCCAGCGCCGACTTACCCGGATGCTTGGGGTGCGGGTCGACAGGGATGCCGCGGCCGTCGTCCTTGACGGTGAGGGCGCCGTCGGCGTCGAGCGACACGTCGATGACCTTGGCGTGGCCGCCCACCGCTTCGTCCATGGCGTTGTCGAGCACCTCGGCGAACAGGTGGTGCAGGGCGCGCTCGTCGGTGCCGCCGATGTACATGCCCGGACGCTTGCGGACCGGCTCCAGGCCCTCTAGCACCTCGATGTCCTTGGCCGAATAGCCTGAGGACGACTTGCCGGTGACCACGACAGGATCGGCGCGCGGCTCGTGACTCTCGGCCAGCGGGGCGGCGGGCGGCGGATTGAGCGCGTCGTCACCGAAGAGGTCGGGCAGGGACTGTGCGGCGGACTTGGGGGGCATGGGGCCTGGGAAGCTTCGAGGACCGGGAATCTGCGTCGATTCTAGGAGGGGTATCTAATCGCCCTCGGTCGCGTGGCAATGCGGCCTGGCGTCTGACGCGGACGTTAACCGTCATCCTCTTGTCACGACTGAAATTTAAGGCAAGCTTAGCCGTGACGACGCTGCGTAGGCCCGTGTCAGGCCTGCAAAGAACGGCGCGTATGGAGGGACGAAGGATGACGGACACCCCCGTTCGCAGGGGCGGCCTGCCCGCGGAGATCATCACCATCGGCGGTGCGGCCGCGGCGATCGCCTTCGTGGTGGCCGCTGGCGCGGGCCTGTCTTCGGTGCTTCCCGATCCCTCGCCATGGTTCACGGCGGCGGCCTATCTCGCCCCCGCCGGCTTGGCGTTCGCCGCCTACTGGTGGATCGCCCAGAAGGTCTGACCGGCCGCCCGGAAGGCGGCCGGCAGACGAGGACCCGCGCCTATTTCGGCGAGTAGAGCGCCGAAAGACGGTCGGGCGTCCCGGGGATGCGTTCGAGGCGCGGGTAGCGAAGCCCGCCGCGATAATCGATCGCCACCGTGCGGTAGTGATCTCCCGTCTTCACGATCAGGTCGATCGGCTGGCCGCCCTTGGCGTCGGTGATCGCCTGCTTCAGGCGATCCGCATCGTAGGTGATGCCGTTCACCGACATGACCTTGCCGCCCAGGGTGAGCCCCGCCTTGAAGGCCGGGCCGTTCCACGCCACCGAGATGATGCCGCCGTCCTTGTCGAGCATGAGGCCCAGCGAATAGGAGAGATCGGTGATCTTCCGCTGGACTTCGGCCGACTTGAAATACTCGGTCGGCGTGTCGGTGTAGACGAGCTTCCAGCCGCCGCGGGCCAGCCCGTCCAGCGGCGCCTTGGGCGCCAGGTCGTAGATCCGCGTCTTGAGGAACCCGGCCCAGTCGTAGGGCATGACCTCGTTCAGCGCCCGGACGATGTCGTCGAAGGTATAGGTGTGGGTGACCCAGCTGCCGTCGTCGACGCCGAAGAACAGCCTGGCGAAGTCGTCGAGCGACTTCTTCCCGCCAGTCTTCTCGCGGATCAGGGTGTCGGCGTCGAGCCAGATCAGCTGGCCTTCGGAGTAGTAGTCCTCGCTGCGCTGCCAGTTCCGCCACGGGATCGGTCGCCGCTCGGCGACGATCGGGTCGTTGGTGGTGTCCTCGAGCGGCCGCCACAGCCGGCCGGACTGGTTGTCGTAAATGGCCGCGGTCGCGGCCAGCGCGTCTAGCCCTTCCTGCTTCGTGAGCAGGCCCGAGCGGGCGGCCAGCACATAGCCCCAGAACTGCGTCTGGCCCTCGTAGACCCAGAGCAGGCTGTCGCGCATGGGCACGTTGAAGTTGGGCGTCCACAGGTCGGCCGGCCGGCGGAACTTGCCGTTCCAGGAGTGGGTGTACTCGTGCGCCAGGAGGTCGCGCGCGGCGGGCGTCTTCGCCCAATCCCTGAAGTAACCCGGGATCGTGCCGTCCTCGCTGGAGCGGTGATGCTCCAGGCCGATGCCGCCCATCCGGTCCGAGAGCGCCAGCAGGAAGTCGTAGTGGTTGTAATGGTGTGAGCCGTAGAGCTTATAGGCCTGCTGAACGAGGTTCTTGTGGGCCTGGATCTCGGCGGGGGTGGCGTCCAGCAGTTCGGGGCTGTCGGCGACGATGTCGAGATGCACTGGCGCGGGGCCGGGCGCGTCGAGGTCGATCCGCCGGAAATAGCGGCCCGCGAACATCGGCGAGTCCACCAGGGTCGCGAAATTCACGGGCTTGAACCGCGTGACGTCGCCCTCGGCGGCGGCGGACTCCAGCGCCGTGCCGAACTTCCAGCCTGCCGGCAGGCGCACGCTGGGATCCACCATGATGCGCCGCGCGTAATAGCCGGCCGGGTAGAGCGCGACCGCATTCCACTGCAGGTTCAGCATTTCCGGCGTCATCACGATCCGGCCCTGGTTGCGGGCGGTCGGCGAGAGGTACTGGAAGTCGAGGTCCAGCGCGGTCGCCCCGGCCGGCACGTCGATGTGGAAGGCCCACACGTTCACCGGATCGCGGACCCAGGGAATTTCCTTGCCGTTCGCGCGGACCACGAGGCCGGCGAACTTGTCGAGCGGACCGCTCGGTGAGTGATTGCCCGGCAGCCATTCCGGATAGAGCAGGGTGACGGGGCCGGCGGGGACCGGGACCACCTCATGCACGCGGAAGATCCCGTGCTCGGTGTCGGTGGCGTCCACGTCCAGCCGGATCACGCCGGGGTAGGCCACGTCCTGCGGCGCGGCGACCTTGGGCGGCATCGGGGCGGGCTCGGGGCCCGGCGAGGGCTGGGCGAGGGCTGGGCCGGAGAGCGTGGCCGCGGCCACGAACGCGAACATGAGCTGCTTCATGGCCACGCCTTTTGGAGCGTTTGGCCAGATTCCACAACCACCTCGTGTGGCGAGGGATCGACGCATGAAAAAGGGGCCGCGACGGTCGCCGCGGCCCTTCTGAAGTCGGATCAGAACTGTCCGGTTAGCACTTGAAATACATGTCGAATTCCACCGGGTGCGGGTGGAGCTGGAGGCGCATCACTTCCTCCATCTTCAGCTCGATGTAGGCGTCGATGAAGTCATCGTCCATGACGCCGCCCCGCTTCAGGAAGGCGCGGTCCTTGTCGAGGGCCTCTAGGGCTTCGCGCAGCGAACCGCACACCTCGGGAACCTTCTTCTGCTCGCGCGGGGGAAGGTCGTAGAGGTTCTTGTCCATCGGCTGGCCGGGATCGATCTTGTTCTCGATGCCGTCGAGGCCGGCCATCAGCAGCGCCACGTAGGTCAGATAGGGGTTGCCCATCGGATCGGGGAAGCGGACCTCGATGCGCTTGGCCTTGGGGCTGTCCACGTGCGGGATGCGGATCGAGGCCGAGCGGTTGCGGCTGGAATAGGCCAGCTTCACCGGCGCCTCGTAGCCCGGCACTAGGCGCTTGTAGGAGTTGGTGGTGGAGTTCGAGAAGGCGTTAATCGCCTTGGCATGCTTGATGATGCCGCCGATGTACCACAGGCACATGTCGGACAGGCCGGCGTACTTGTCGCCCGCGAACAGCGGCTTGCCGCCCTTCCAGATCGACTGGTGTACGTGCATGCCAGAGCCGTTGTCGCCGAACATCGGCTTGGCCATGAAGGTGGCCGTCTTGCCGTAGGCGTGGGCCACGTTGTGGATCACGTACTTGTAGAGCTGCATCCGGTCGCCCATGGTGATCAGCTCGGCGAACTTCAGGCCGAGCTCATGCTGGGCGGGGGCGACTTCGTGGTGGTGCTTCTCGGGCTGCATACCGAGCTCGCCCATGACCGCCAGCATCTCGCCACGCAGGTCCTGGCCGCTGTCGATGGGGTTCACCGGGAAGTAGCCGCCCTTGGGGCCGGGCCGGTGGCCCATGTTGCCCTCCGGGTACGACTTCGCCGAGGACACGGGCAGCTCGGTCGAGTCGTAGGAGTAGCGCGTGTCGTGCGGGGCGGTGTTCCATTGCACGTCGTCGAACACGAAGAACTCGGCCTCGGGACCGAAGAAGACCGTGTCGCCGACGCCCGAGGATTTCACGTAGTTCAGCGCCGCCTTGGCGATGGAGCGCGGGTCGCGGTTGTAGGGCGTGCCCGTGTCGGGGTTCACCACGTCGCAGAAGAGCGCCAGCGTGGTCTGCTGGTAGAAGGGATCGATGATGGCCGACGACAGGTCGGGCCGCAGCTTCATGTCGCTCTCGTTGATGGCCTTCCAGCCGGCGATCGAGGAGCCGTCGAACATTGTGCCGTCGGTCAGGAAGTCGTCGTCGACGAGGTCGATGTCGAAGGTGACGTGCTGCATCTTCCCGCGCATGTCGGTGAAGCGGACGTCGACGTACTTGACGTCCTTCTCCTTGATCATCGCCAGGATGTCTTTGGCGGTTGGCATCGTGGTTAAGTCCCCTTGTGAGTTCTCGATGACTGGTTGGGCGGCCTAGACGGCGGTGGGACCCGTCTCGCCGGTGCGGATTCGCATGACGTCGAGGACGTCGGAGACGAAGATCTTGCCGTCCCCGATGCGCCCGGTGCGGGCGGCGCCGGCGATCGCCTCCAGCGCGCGGTCGAGCTGGTCGTCGGGAATGACCACCTCGATCTTGATCTTCGGCAGGAAGTCCACGACGTACTCGGCGCCGCGGTAGAGCTCGGTCTGGCCCTTCTGGCGGCCATACCCCTTGGCCTCGATGACGGTCATGCCCTGGACGCCGAGCTCCTGCAGGGCCTCCTTCACCTCGTCCAGCTTGAACGGCTTGATGACGGCTTCGATCTTCTTCATGGCCCGACTGACATGCGCCCGAAGCGACGTCCCCAGGGACGCCCCCGGCGTTCGCGGCGGACGGAGCACGCGCGGTGGGTCGGGCGCAACGGGCCGGCTGTGGTGCAAGGCGATCTGCGCCCGCAAAACCGGCAGGTGCCCAGGAAATAGGCAGGCGTCGCCCAAAAACCGCGCACAACGGGATTGGCCTTGTGGCGGCGCGACGGGCGCCTAGGATCGGGCCGGAAACCGGGGCGGAGGCGGCCAGATCGTGACCAGTGGGATGCCAGTACTCATCGGCGTGGGCCAGTTCACCTACCGCGGCGATCCGGCGACCTCGCCCAGTCCCACGCAGCTGCTGAAGATTGCGGCGGAACGGGCGGCGGCCGACGCCGGCATCGGCGCCGCGGGGCTGGCGGCGATCGACGCGCTGGCCGTGGTCGGCTTCACCATCGACGCCGCCGGCGGCCGCAGGGTCATGCCGCACTCCAGCAATCCGCCGCAGAGCCTGTCCAAGCGGATCGGAGCGCAGCCGCGCTGGAGCGTCTATTCCAACATGGGCGGCAATACGCCCCAGTACCTCGTCAACACGCTCGCCGAGCGGATCGCCCGCGGCGAGACCGACCTGGCCCTGACCGTCGGCGCGGAGTTCCTGGGCTCGGCGATGCGGCGCTTGGGCAAGGGCCTGCCGTTCGACGACTGGGAGGCGGAGGAGGACCACGACCTCGATCCGCCGCAGCGGATCGGCGATCCGCGCCCGGGCGTCACCGAGTACGAGGCGCGCCACGGGCTGAACCGCCCGATCAACATCTATCCGATGTTCGAGAACGCGCTGAGGGCGCGCGATGGCCGCGCCATCCCCGATCACCAGCGCCGCATGGGCGAGCTGTTCTCGAAGTTCACCAAGGTCGCGGCGAACAACCCCGAGGCCTGGTTCCCCATCGCGCGCAGCCCGGAGGAGCTGATCACCGTCTCGGAGAAGAACCGGATGGTGGGCTTTCCGTACCCCAAGCTGCTGAACGCGATCATGGAAGTGGATCAATCGGCTGCCGTGCTGATCGCCAGCGAGGCGAAGGCCCGCGAACTCGGCGTGCCGCAGGAGAAGTGGATCTACCTCCACGGTTGCGGCGACGCGGCCGATCTCTGGAACCCGATCGACCGGCAGAACTACCACTCCAGCCCGGCGATGCGATGGACCGGCAAGAAGGCGCTGGAGATGGCCGGGATCGGCCTCGACGTCATCCGTCACATCGACCTCTATTCCTGCTTCCCCGTCGCGGTGGAGATCGGGGCCGAGGAACTGGGGCTGTCGCTGGACGACCCGCGCGGGCTGACGGTCACCGGCGGTCTGCCCTACGCCGGCGGACCCGGGAACAACTACGTCATGCACTCGATCTCGGTGATGGCCGATCGCCTGCGCCGGGACCGGGGCGCCTATGGCCTGGTGACCGCAAACGGCTGGTACCTGACCAAGCAGTCGACGGGGATCTATTCGGCGAAGCGGCCCGAGAAGCCCTTTGAACGGGAGGACCCGGCCGTCCTCCAGCGCCAGATCGACGCCCTGGCCCATCCGGAGACCGTCGAGCAGCCCAGTGGCCGCGGCGTGATCGAGACCTATACCGTCGTTCACCGCCGCGAGGGCCCGTTCATGGGCATCGTGGTGGGCCGCGACGAAGCGGGGCGGCGCTTCGTCGCCAACACGCCGGACGATCCGGAAACGCTTGCGAGCCTGGAGCAGGGAGAGCAGGTGGGGCGCGCCGGGACGATCAACCCCGGCCAGGTCAACGTCTTCACGCCGGATTGAACGCATGCCGCGCCTCTACCTGATCCGTCACGGCAAGCCCCTCGCGGGCTGGGGCGGCGCCGACGACGATCCAGGGCTGGACGAGACCGGTCAGGCGCAGGCCCGCGCGGCGCGTGACTGGTTGCTGGCGCGCCCGCCCGAGCATCGGCCCCAGCGGGTGGTAAGCTCGCCGCTTCGCCGCTGCCGCGAGACCGCCGAGCCGACGGCGAACGCCCTGGGTGTCGCCGTCGAGGTCGATCCAATCGTGGGGGAGATCCCGACGCCGGCCAGCCTGCATCCGTCGGAGCGGCCGAGCTGGCTGCGGCAGGTGTTCCAAGGGACCTGGGGCGAGATCCGGGGCGACCTGGATTACGACGAATGGCGGCGCGAGATCGTGGGCTCGCTGCGCGCGCGCGGCGACACGGCCGTCTTCTCGCACTACGTCGCCATCAACGCTGTCGTCTCGCACCTGTTGGGCGATGAACGGGTGCTGCACTTCCGGCCCGACCACGCCTCGATCACAACACTGGAGACCGACGGGACGGATCTGGTGCTGGTCGAAAAGGGCCGCGAGGCCGCCACGGGCGTCCTCTGAGGAGCCGCGTCTTGGCGCCGCGCCAGATTCTCACGGTCGCAGAGACCGCCAAGGCCGACAAGGCGGCCATCGTCGCCGGGACCCCGGGCGTGACGCTCATAGAGCGCGCCGGAACGGCCGTGGCCGACGCGATCAGCGCGCGGTTCCGGGCCCAGCCGGCGGTCGTGGTCTGCGGGCCGGGCAATAACGGGGGTGACGGCTATGTGGTGGCTCGTCTCCTGAAGGCGCGCGGTTGGCCCGTGGAGGTCCGCGCGCTCGGCGAGCCAACCACCGATGACGCCAAGGCGGCCCGCGGGCTCTGGGACGGACCCGTCGGGCGGCTGCGGGGCGGGTTCGAGGGCGCCCTGGTCGTGGACGCCCTGTTCGGCGCGGGGCTTTCGCGGCCGCTGGAAGCGGAGTCGGCGACGGCGGTGGCGCAAATGGCGGCGGCTTCGAACCGCGTCGTCGCGATCGACCTCCCAAGCGGCGTGCCGGGTGACACCGGCAAGCCGGTCGGACCGGCCGCTTCGGCGCGGCTCACGGTCACCTTCCACGCCAAGAAGCCCGCCCATGTGCTGGAGCCGGGCCGCAGCCTCTGCGGCGAGGTGGTGGTAGCCGACATCGGGCTCGGCGAGACCAGGAGCCGGACCTTCGAGAACGGCCCAGAGCTGTGGGCGGGCCGCTTCCCCTGGCCCACGGCGGCCAGCCACAAACACGCACGCGGGCGCCTGATCGTGGTGAGCGGCGAGGCGTGGAGCACGGGCGCGGCGCGGCTCGCGGCCCGCGCCGGCCTCAGGATCGGGGCGGGACTGGTCACCATCCACTCGCCGCCCGACGCGCTGGCCTCCAACGCAGCCCATCTGGAAGCCATCATGTTGCGTCCGTTCGAGACGGACCTCGAGCTCGAGCAGAGCGCCGCCCAGGTGGACGCCGCCGTCATCGGGCCGGCGGCCGGGGTGACGGAGTCCACCCTGCTCAATGTGCTGGCGCTGGCCAGGACCGGGGCCGCCCTGATCCTCGATGCGGACGCCATCACCGTGTTCCGCGACGATCCGGGCGAGCTCTTCTCGGTGCTGGATCGCGACGACATCCTGACGCCGCACCCCGGCGAGTTCGAGCGGATCTTTCCCGGCCTGCTCG
>JAGWSE010000007.1 GCA_028869395.1 Alphaproteobacteria bacterium
CCCCGCCTTCGCCCCCGCCTTCGCCCAGGAGACCACCGTCCAGTCGGTGACCGTGATGGGCCGCTACATGCCCAGGGGCGAGCCGCCCGTGCAGCTCTCCCGGGTGGTCGACTACTCCGACCTCGACCTGCGCATGAGAGCTGACCAGGACGAGCTGCGCCACCGGATCGTCCGCGCCGCCGACGACGTCTGCGACCGGCTCGGCCGCGCCGCGCCCAACCACACCAACATGGGGACCTCCTGCCGCGAGCAGGCGGTGCGCGACGCCATGAACCAGGTGGGCATGGCCGTGGCCCAGGCCTACGCGCGGCCCGCGCCGGCCTACGCCTATGTGGAGCCGGTCCCGGCCGAGGCCTATCCCGCCGCGCCGCCGCCGCCAGACGGGAACCCCCAGGCCCCGGCCGCCGGCGGCTACGGCGAGCCGGCCAGCGCCACGGTGACCACCCAGACCATCACCAACGGCCCGGTGCCCGACACCGCCGCCAACCGCGCCAGGTACGGCGGCCCGATGTCCAACGCCGGGCGCAAGTCCAAGCCCATCGGCAACTAGCCCCTGCGTCCACGCTCTCCCCGTTCCGGGGAGCCGTCCACGGTACGGGTACCGCCGCGGGCCTCGCGGGCGCGTGCGGCGGGCGGGATTTGATCCAGATCAGAACCGCCCGAGCGTCCAGGGCGCACCTGATTCGGGCCACGCGGGACTGACGAAAGCCAACCCCGCAGGCGCTTCGCCGGCGAGCAGCGGACCCCGTCCGCGGCCACCAGGCAGCAGGTCCGGCCAGACCTGCGGCCGCGCCAAGCGCCAGGTTCCAGCGCAATTCTCCCCGACTTGCGTGCGGACGGGGCGGAGGCGGGCCCATCCCCCCCAAGGGCCCGCCCCGCCTTCGTCACGCCACCCCGGCTGCAGCCTGTTCTACCTCCCAAACCACCGTCAGCCCCGCCCGGGCCAGCGTGCGGAACAACCGCGTCATGTCGGTGATGCTGCGCGCCAGCATCGCGCGCAGCGGCCCCGCCTCCAGCGCGCGCGCCGGTACGATCAGGCCGCGGGCCGTCCGGGCGAGCAGGCCCTCGGCCTGGAGTTTGCGCGCATGTCGGCGCACGCACTCGTGTCCCAACCGCAGCGCGCGAGCCACCTCCGCCATGGTCGCGGGCCGCTTGTACCCGTCCGGCACGAACGCGGAGGGCAGCATCCAGGCCGCCGTCCGGGCGTCAGGCAGGTGCGAGGTGTTGCGCCTGAGGGTCTCCATCAGGAGGAAGGCGTCGGTGACGTCACGAAGCTCGTCGATCATCGCCCCGGCGCTGCGCAGGAAATAGTCCGAGGCCGCCCGGCTGACCAGGCGTGGAAGCGGCGCATTCGCCGGCTCCGCCCTGGGAAGTGAGGCGAAGTCGAAGAAGCCCACCGCCCGCAGCCGCCGAAAGGTCGTCCGGACCAGTTCCTCGGTGGCTGCGATCGCCGCCCGGTGCGCGGGGGAATCCAGCCAGGTGGTGGGCACCACCACTCCGGCCCGGCGTCTGGCGCAGACGCCGCGTGCGCACAGCCGCTCGATGCGCCGGCGGACGGTCTCGAACGGCAGCCCCAGCATGTTCGCGACCGCCTTGACGCTCACCGGCTGTCGGGACTCCTCCGGCGGCAGAGTCTCCCCGCCCTCGTAACGGCGGTCCTTTTCGGCGTCGGCGTGCACGCGCGCCACGTTCGACTGGACGATCGAGACGGCCACCACCGCGTCCAGCAGGTCCAGGTCCCCGCGCCCGATGGCGAGCAGGCCAAGCGTCAGGTCCTTCGCGATGATGAAGGCCGAGGCGGCGAGCGGTGGGGGCAGGAGGTTGGTCACGACCGCTCTCCACGCAGGTCCCCCGATTTGGGCAGTCTGCAGCTGTTTCGCGCAATGGATTTGATCCAGGTCAGGTCGCGGCGGCCACCAGGGGCGCATGTGTCGACCTGCCTCGCGGGACCAGCCAAACCCACCCGACGAGCACCTCGCAGGCGAGCAGCGGACGCCCTCCGCGGCCGCCAGGCAGCGGGTCCGGCCGGTACCTGCGGCCGCGCGGAGTAATCTCGTTCCAGTGCAGATCTCCCCGACGTGCCTGGACGGGGCGGAGGCGGGCCCACTCCCCCCCCGGGTCCGCCTCTCCCCGTCCAGCCGGGGGCTTTCGTGTCGCAGGGGGTTCGCGCGTCCCAAAATCGCCCTAGGCTCGGTGCATCCTGGCGAGCCTGGAGGACCCGTTGATCGACGCCGCCAAACTCCGCGCCCTCGCTCCCACCGCCGCGCTCGCGCCCCTTCTGCTGGCGGCGATGCTGTGTCTGGGGGCGCGGTTCGGGGATGCGCTGGCGCCCACCGATGCGGTGATCGCCCGCGCCGAGCCGGCGCCGATCGCCGCCATGCGCCGGCTGTTCCCCAAGACCAACGCGGGGATCGACGCGGCCGCGCGCACCGGCAACGGCGATCCGGAGAACCTGGAGCACGCCGTCGCCTGGTTCCGCGGCTGGATGGGCCAGCGCGCTGTGGACGTGCTGAACGCCCCCGACGACGCGCTGCTGGCGGTCGCCGCCGCCCGCCTGCACGTGATGCTCGCCGCCCGCGCCGAGGATCCGCGCCTGTGTATCCAGTACGCCCGCGCCCCGGCGGGCGGCGTCGCCCAGCCGGCCAGCGCGCCCTCGCCGCTGCTCGCCGAGGCGGTGGACGACGAGCTGGTCGCCCAAGTCGCCGCCGCCCGCGCCGGGGTCGACCGCCCGACGATCCGCCCCGCCGACGCGAAGCCCTGGCTCAATCCGGCCGTCCGCCGCCGCGCCAACTGGTACACCCAGCTCGCGCTGCGGGGCTCGCCGCGGCTGGAGCACGCCACCGAGGCGCACCGGTGCGGGGCCTACATCGAGGCGTACCGGCTGGCCATCGGCCTGCCGCCCAGCGACGGCGCCGCCCTGGCCGCGTCCCTGCTCGGCCGTTCGCTGCCTCCGCCGCCCGGCGCGCCCGCACCCGCCGCCACGCCCGCCTGAGGCGAAATCCCCGCGCCGCTCGCGGCGCGCAAGGCAATCTTAAACAACGCGGCGCATGACCCATTTTGAGTATGCCGGTCCGCCGGCGACAGTTCCCGAGGGATCCGTGGCGCTCAACCTCGTCGTTTACGACCCGCCGATCGCGGGCTTTCCCTATCTCGCCGTGGCCGTGGAGACCGAGGCGCCGGTCGACGTGCTCTACGCCGAAGCCCACGCCACCCTCGCCGAAGCCGAGGCCGCCATCTTCCGCATGGCCGCGCGCCTCGAGGAGGAACAGCAGGCGGAGCAACCGGTCCCGCGCCGCCGCGCCGGGGGCGCCTGAACCGGCTCAGTCGTCGTTGTCGCCGACCAGCTTGCGCACCTGCTCCATCAGTTCGTCCGCGGTGAAGGGCTTGGCGACGAACAGGCTGCCGGGCACGCCGTTGGCCCGGTACGAGCGCTCCGAGGTCTGGCCGCTCACATAGATCACCGGCAGCCCGGCCTCGAGCCGTCGGGCGTAGCGGGCCACGTCGTAGCCGGTGGTGCCGGAGCCCAGGTTCACGTCGACGATCATGCAGGCGAACTCGCGCCGCCTCGCGATCAGCGCCGCATAGGCCGCCTCGTCGCTCTGCACGCAATCGGGCGCGAAACCCTCGTCGTCGACGATGTCGGCCAGCAGGCCGCACACCTCGGGCTCGTCCTCCACGATCAGGACGCGCGGCCTGGTGTTCGGTTGTTCAGCGGCTTCAGGCATTTCGACAGCAAGCGTAACGAGACCAAACGACGCCGGGCCGTGTGGCGTTCCCGACATAAAGGCGTGTTCGGACCCGTCAACCCGCCATGCGCGCCCCTGTTCGGTCGCGACCCGATCAATCCCGCGTTATCTCGTCTCGCGACACGCTTAACGGAATTTTCGCCGTTCGGGGCCCAAGGGTGCGCGCCTCAACCGTCCCCTAGGGGGTCCCTATGCTCCGCTTCCGCCTCGCCGCCGCCGCCGCCGCGGCCTTCGTCCTTCCCGCGCTGGCTCAGGCCATGCCGCTTTCCTCGCCCTACGTCGAGGTCAGCGGCGGCTGGGCGGGCGCCGGACGCATCAAAGCCCAGGGCGTCGACGCCGTGCTCGGCCCGCTCGCCGTCACCGAACACCTGAAGACCGGCTGGATCGCGAGCGCGCTCGCCGGCGCCCGGCTCGGCCAGAGCCCCTTCGCCGTCGAGGCCGAGGCGCTCTACGCCCGCAACAACATCTCCTCGCCCGACCTCGACGCCGCCTTCGGCGCGCCCCTGCAGATGCAGAGCCGCGCCAAGGGCGTGCTCGCCAATTTCAAGGTTTCCGCGCCGAACGGCTGGCATGCCTCGGGATTCACCCTTCGCCCCTACGCCGCCGGCGGCGTGGGCTACGGGCGCAACGACATCGACATCCTGGGCGACGATTACGGCGGCGACGGCACCGTCTGGCAGGCCAAGGCCGGCCTCGAGCTGGCCTCCGCCGGCCGCTTCGCGTGGGACCTCGGCTACCGCTACCTGTCCCTGCCGCGCTTCCACACCGACCAGCTCGGCCTCGACGTTCACATGAAGACGCACCTGCAGGCCGTCACCTTCGGCCTCGTCTACCGCCTGGGCGGCCGCTGACATGCGCCACCCGACGTCGCGCCGTCCGCCGGCGCCAGTTCCAGTACCCGAGTAAACGCGTATGACCGAGCGCAAGTCGTCCGAGCCCTCCGCGCCACGCGCGGAGGACTGCCGCCGCCGCGCCGCCGAGTTCCGGGCGAAGGCCGCCCGCGCCCGCACGCCGGCCGTCCGCGACCAGATGCTGCTGATGGCGCAGGACTGGGACGCCCTGGCCGCGCGCCAGAAGGACTAGGCCCCGACCGGGCGACCTACGCCGCCACCGGCGCCGGAGGCTCCGCCGCCAGCGTGCCGGCCGCCGGCGCCTTCAGCACCGCGCGGTAGTCGGCCGCGAGGTCCAGCCAGGTCCGCGCCCCCTCCCGGTCCAGCACCACCGGCTGGCGGCTGTGGAAGGGGTGCATGTCCTCGCCCTCGGCCGTCTCCATCATCACCATGGAATAGCTGTCGGTCCGCTCGCCCTCCCAGGCGTGGCTGGCCCACAGCCCCGCCAGGAACAGCGGCGCCCCGTCGGCGCGGCGGATGTGGTGGCGGGTCATCTTGCCTTTCGGCCCGGTCCATTCGGAGAAGTCCGAGGCCGGGATGATGCAGCGCTTCGCCTTCAAGGCGTCGCGGAACGAGGGCTTGGCGTGCATCTCCTCCGAGCGGCAGTTGTTGGTCGGGAACTTCCACCCCGCCGCCGGGCCCTTGTGGAAGAAGGGCACGATGCCCCAGCGGCCCACCGCCGGCTCCAGCCCAGCGCCGAGGTCCTTCGGATCCCGGGGTCGCACGAACAGCCCCTGGTACCTGGGATAGACCTCCGTTCGCCACGGCTGGTTCGACAGCGTGGCCGTCCCGGCCTCCAGATGCAGCTTGAGGTCCAGCAGCTGCCCGAACGCCTCCACCAGCTCCTGGAGCGTCGGATTGTTGCGATAGAGGTTGCACATGGCCTTGGAGATTGCTCCGGACAGCCGCTTCGCCGCTACCGTCCGGCGGTTGAGTTCTTCCCCCACGGGCGGAGGTGTCGCGAAGCGACGAAGCTCCCCCTGAGGGGGAGCATGCGCCCTTACACCCACACGCTCACCTTCCGGCTCCCGCACCCGCCGCAGCTGGCCAACCTGCGGACTTCATATGGCGAAGCGTCCGCCCCGAACACCGCGAACGCCTGCGCCGTCGGCCACTCCGCCGTCCGCCCGCAGCCCTCGCATTTCAGCTTCAACCGATCCGTCGACGCCATCACCCGACCGAGGTTCTCGAAGAGCGGCATGCCCGAACAAAAGCAGACCCAACAGGCGCGATCCAATGCTATCGGCGTTCAGCCGGGCCGGATGCTGCGGCTGACGGGAGAGGTTCTCCGTCAGGCCTGGTAATTGAGGATCGGCCCCAGCCACCGCTCGGCTTCGCCCACGGTCCACCCCTTCCGGCGAGCATAGTCCTCCACCTGGTCCTTCTCGATGCGGCCGACGCCGAAGTAGTGGCTCTCGGGGTGTGAGAAGTAGAGGCCCGAGACGCTCGAGGGCGGGGTCATGGCGAGGCCCTCGGTGAGCTCGATGCCGGTCTGGGCCGTGGCGTCCAGCAGGCGGAAGAGGGTCCGCTTCTCGGTGTGGTCGGGCTGGGCGGGATAGCCCGGAGCCGGGCGGATGCCGCGGTATTTCTCGGCGATCAGCATCTCCACGTCGAACGGCTCGTCCGGCGCATAGCCCCAGAGCTCGGTGCGCACGCGCCGGTGCAGGGCTTCGGCGAAGGCCTCGGCCAGCCGGTCGGCGATCGCCTGGGCGAGGATCGCCGAATAGTCGTCCCCCGCCGCCTTGTACCCGGCCACCAGCTCGGCCGAGCCGAGGCCCGCGGTCACCGCGAACCCCCCTATCCAGTCGGGCTTGGTCCCCACCGGCGCCACGAAGTCCGACAGCGCCGCATTGGCGCTGGTCTTCAGCATCTGCTGGCGAAGCGTGTGCAGCCGGGCGAGCTCCTTGGCGCGGCGCTCGTCGGCGTAGAGGACGATGTCGTCGCCCTCCGCATTGGCCGGCCAGAAGCCCACCACCCCGCGGGCGGTGAGCGAGCCCTCCTGGATGATCTTGGCCAGCATCGCCTGGGCGTCGCGCCAGAGATCCCGCGCCGCCTCGCCCACCACGTCGTCCTCCAGGATCTGGGGGAAGCGGCCCACCAGCTCCCAGCTCGCGAAGAACGGCGTCCAGTCGATGTGGCGGGACAGCTCGGAGAGGTCGTAGGGGCCGAAGGCGCGGATTCCCAGGAACGTCGGCTTCGGCGGATCGTAGGCGGCCCAGTCGGTCCTGAAGGCGTTCTCGCGCGCCTCCTCCAGCGTGGCCCGGGCCCGGGTCCCCTGCCCGCGCGCGAACTGCTCGCGCACCTTGACGTACTCGGCCGCCGTCTCGGTCTCGAATTTCGGCCGCTCGGTGGGCGATAGCAGGGAGGAGACCACGCCCACCGCGCGGGAGGCGTCGAGCGTGTAGACCGTGGGCCCGCCCTTGTACTGCGGGGCGATCTTCACCGCCGTGTGGGTCTTGGAGGTGGTGGCGCCGCCGATCAGCAGCGGGATCTTGAAGCCCCGCCGCTCCATCTCCCCCGCCACGAAGGCCATTTCGTCGAGGCTGGGCGTAATCAGGCCCGAGAGGCCCACCATGTCGACCTTGTGCTTCTCGGCCTCGTCCAGGATGCGGTCGGCCGGGACCATCACGCCCAGGTCGATCACCTCGTAGTTGTTGCACTGCAGGACCACGCCCACGATGTTCTTGCCGATGTCGTGGACGTCGCCCTTGACGGTCGCCATCAGGATCTTGCCAGCCGCCTGGTGCGCGCCGCCGGCTTCCTTCTCCGCCTCCATGAAGGGCAGCAGATAGGCCACCGCCTGCTTCATCACGCGCGCCGACTTCACCACCTGCGGCAGGAACATCTTGCCCGCGCCGAACAGGTCGCCCACCACGTTCATGCCGTCCATGAGCGGGCCTTCGATGACGTGCAGCGGCCGCTCGGCGAGCTGGCGGGCCTCCTCGGTGTCGGCCTCGATCCACTCGGTGATGCCGTTGACCAGCGCGTGCGTCAGCCGAGCGCCCACCGGCGCCAGGCGCCAGGCGAGGTCCGGCCCCTTGGTCTCGCCCTTGCCGCCCTTGTACTTGGGCGCCAGCTCCAGGAGGCGCTCGGTGTTGGAGACCGCCCCGCGCGGGGTGCGGTTCAGGACCACGTCCTCGACGGCCTCGCGCAACTCCTCGGGGATGTCGTCATAGACCGGCAGGTCGCCGGCGTTGACGATCCCCATGTCCAGGCCCGCCTCGATGGCGTGGTAGAGGAAGACCGAGTGGATGGCGCGGCGCACCGGCTCGTTGCCGCGGAACGAGAAGCTCACGTTCGAGACCCCGCCGGACACCCGCGCGTGCGGCAGCTCCGCCTTGATCGCCCGCGTCGCCTCGATGAAATCGACGGCGTAGTTGTCGTGCTCCTCGATCCCCGTCGCGATGGCGAAGATGTTGGGGTCGAAGATGATATCTTCGGGGGGGAAGGCGAGTTTGTCGGTCAGGAGGCGGTAGGCGCGCTCGCAGATGGCGACCTTGCGCGCGCGGGTGTCGGCCTGGCCCTGCTCGTCGAACGCCATGACGACGACGGCGGC
>JAGWSE010000217.1 GCA_028869395.1 Alphaproteobacteria bacterium
ATATAGGCCTTGGCCTCGCCGGGGGGGATCTGCAGCTGGCGGGCGAGGCCGAAGGCGGAAATGCCGTAGATGATGCCGAAATTGATCGCCTTGGCCCGCCTGCGGGTCATCGGGTCCATGCCCTGCATCGGCACGCCGAACACCTCCGAGGCGGTGCGGGCGTGGATGTCCTCGCCGGCGGCGAAGCTGTGCTTCAGCGCCGGGATGTCGGCGACATGGGCGAGCAGGCGCAGCTCGATCTGCGAGTAGTCGGCGCTGATCAGCACGTGGCCGGGCTCGGCGATGAAGGCGCGGCGGATGCGGCTGCCTTCCTCGGTGCGGATCGGGATGTTCTGCAGGTTGGGGTCCGACGAGGCGAGGCGGCCCGTGGTCGCCGCCGCCAGCGAATAGGAGGTGTGCACGCGCCCCGTGCGCGGATCGATCGCCGCCACGAGGTTGTCGGTGTAGGTGCCCTTCAGCTTGGAAAGCTGGCGCCAATCGAGCAGCACGCGCGGCAGCTCGTGGCCCTGCGCGGCCAGGTCCTCCAGCATGGAGGCGTCCGTGGACATGGCGCCGGTGGCCGTCGTGCGCCCGGACGCCAGACCCATCTCCTTGAACAGGATGTCGCCGATCTGCTTGGGCGAGCCCAGGTTGAATGGTCGCCCCGCCACGCGGTGCGCTTCGGCCTCCAGTTCGGCCATGCGGGTGGAGAAGTCGTTGGAGAGCTGGCGCAGCCGGTCGGGGTCCACCTTGACGCCCGCCAGCTCCATCTCGACCAGCACCTTCGGCATCGGCCGCTCGAGCGTCTCGTAGACGGTGAGCAGGTGCTCGTGCGCGAGCCGCGGCTTCAGGTGCTCGTAGATGCGCAAGGTGACGTCGGCGTCCTCGGCCGCGTAGCAGGTCGCCGGGCCCAGTTCGACGTGCTTGAAGCTCTTCTGCGCCTTGCCGGTCCCCGCCACCGTCTTGAACGAGATCGGCTGGTGCCCCAGCAGCCGGTGCGAGAGCTCGTCCATGCCGTGGCTCTTGTGCAGGCCCCCTTCCAACGTGAACGAGATCAGCATGGTGTCGTCGACCGGGGCGACCGCGATCCCGTAGCGCGAGAGCACGGCCATGTCGTACTTGCCGTTCTGCGCGATCTTCAGGACCGAAGGATCCTCCAGCAGCGGCTTCAGCGCCGCCAGCGCGTCCTCCAGCGGGATCTGCTCCAGTGTCTCCTTGGCGTCGAACGCCAGCCCGCCGTCGCCCTCGTGCTCATGGCCAACGGGGATGTAGCAGGCCTCGCCCGGCGCCACCGCCAGCGACACCCCGCACAGGTTCGCCGCGGAGGCCGACAGGGCATCCGTTTCGGTGTCGAACGCCACCGTCCCGACCTCACGCGCGCGGGCGATCCAGCGCTCCAGGGTGGGCAGGTCGCGCACGCAGACATAGGCGTCCACGTCGATGGCCGCGTGGGTCGGCGGCGGCGGGGCCTTGGCCTCCGGCGCGGGCGTGGCGGCCGGCGCCTCGCCCTTCAGGTGCGCCTCGACGCGCCGGGCGATGGTGCGGAACTCCATCCGCTCCAGGAACTGGGCGAGCGTCTCGCTCTCCGGGTCCTGCACGGCCAGCTCGTCGATCGGCGAGGGGAGCGGCGTGTCGCAGTCGAGCCGGACCAGCTCGCGCGACAGTCGGATCTGGTCGGCGAACTCGATCAGCGTCTGTCGCCGTTTCTCTTGCTTGATCTCCGAGGCGCGGGCGAGAAGCGTGTCCAGGTCGCCGTATTCGGTGATCAGCGCCGAAGCTGTCTTCACCCCGATGCCCGGGGCGCCGGGCACGTTGTCGACGCTATCACCGCACAGCGCCTGGACGTCGACCACCTTCTCCGGGGGCACGCCGAACTTCTCGATCACCTGCTCGATTCCGATGCGGACGTTCTTCATGGTGTCCAACATCGAGACCTGCGGCCCCACCAGCTGCATCAGGTCCTTGTCGGAGGAAACGATCACCACTTCGCCGCCCAGGTCGCGGACCTTGCAGGCATAGGCCGCGATCAGGTCGTCGGCCTCGTAGCCGGGCAGCTCCAGGCAGGGCACGCCGAACGCCCGCGTGGCCTCGCGCACCAGCGGGAACTGCGGGACCAGGTCCTCCGGCGGCGGCGGCCGGTGGGCCTTGTACCTGTCGTAGAGCTGGTTGCGGAACGTTTTCTCGGAATGGTCGAAGACGACCGCCAGGTGCGTCGGCGCGTCCTCGGCCGCCTTCATGTCGACCAACAGCTTCCACAGCATGTTGCAGAAGCCGGAGACCGCCCCCACCGGCAGCCCGTCCGACTTGCGGGTCAGGGGCGGCAGCGCGTGGAACGCCCGGAAGATGAACCCGGAGCCGTCGACCAGGTAGAGCCGCACGCGCGGCCCGTCCTGGGTGGGCTCGCGCGGGATCTCGTCGAGGGTCTGGGGGGCGGCGTCGAGGGTGTCGCTCATGAGGGCAAGATAGGCGCGCCCGGCCCCAAGGTCATCTGCGACCCGCCGCCCGTCACCCGAACCGCTGGTTCAGGTTCACCAGCGTGTGCTCGCCGGTCGAAAACGCGCTGGCCTGGCCGGTCTGAAGGAACGCCTTCGCCGCATCCG
>JAGWSE010000218.1 GCA_028869395.1 Alphaproteobacteria bacterium
CCCGGAAGCATGACCCTCGGTCGCGCTAGCGAAAAGCGCTCAGGATGCTAGTATTTGTCTCCGATCCTGCCGCTTCGGCAGCAACCGTTGACGATCTGATGGACGACCTCGACCGCAAGCTGCTGGCCCTGCTTCGCAACGACGCTCGCACGCCCGCCGCGTCCCTCGCTAAGGCGCTGAAGGTCTCGCGCGGCACGGTGCAGAACCGCATCGCGCGCCTGCAGGGCGAGGGCGTGGTGCTGGGCTTCACGGTGCGCACCCGTCCCGAGCTGGAGGAGAGCCGCGTCCGCGCGGTGATGACCATCGCCATCGAGGGCGAGCGCTCCCGCGCCGTCGTCCAGGCGATGAAGGGATTGCCGCAGGTCGCCGCCATCCACACCACCAACGGCCGCTGGGACCTGGTGGCCGAGCTCGACGTGGCCACCCTCTCGGAATTCAGCCGGACGCTCGACCAGATCCGCACCATCGACGGCATCGCCGCCACGGAGACCTCGATCCTGCTGGAGAGCCAGAAGCTGTAACCCCCGGCCCCGTGACGCGAGAGGGTGAGGTCACCCGCGCCCCTTCAGCCAGCCTCGCATGTCCGCCGCCTCGCGCCGCCCGGCGCCCAGGAAGCGGGTGTCGGAGCCGACGCTCACCAGATCGAAGCCCATCGCCAGCATCTGCTGCGAATAGGCGACGCCGCCGGTGTGCACGCCGGCCTTTATCCCGGCCTTGCGGCAGGCGGCGAGGATCTTCTCGAAGGCCTGCAGGCGCATGGGGTCCTGCGAATCCTGGCCCGGCGGGCCGCCCAGGGCGAGCGACAGGTCCGAGGGCCCGACATAGATGCCGTCCAGCCCGGGCGTGGAGGCGATCTCCTCCACCCGGTCCAGGCCCTCGCGGGTCTCGATCATCGCCAGCGCGATCACCTCGTCGTTGGCGCGCTCCATGTAGTCGGGCCCATGGAACAGCGACGCCCGCGTCGGCCCGGAGCTGCGGTATCCCTGCGGCGGATAGCGGCAGGCGCCCACGAAGGCCTCCGCCTCGGCCGGCGACGAGATCATCGGACAGATGATCCCCGCCGCGCCGGCGTCCAGCGCTCGCATGATCTCGCCCGGCGTGTTCCAGGCGACGCGCACCAAGGCGGTGGCCTCGGTCGTGGAGACGGCCTGCAGCATGGCCAGCATCTCGCTGTAGCCGATCAGCCCGTGCTGGGTGTCGATGGTCACGCAGTCCCAGCCCTGGTTGGCCATCACCTCGGCGACGAACCCGGAGCCGATGGCGCACCACCCGCCGATCGCGCCCTGGCCCTTGCTCCACACGTCCCTCAGCCCGCAACGCCGCATGCAACCCTCTCCCTCTCGATGTCGCCTAAGCTGCCTCGGAGAAGGCCGCCGCGCCACCTTCCGGGCTTGCCATTTTTCAAACGGTTGTTAGTCACGTCCTGACCGATGTTCGAGGACGTGTGTGGATGGCCGACGAAGTTCCTGTTGAGACCAAGGCGTCCCGCGAAACCTACGACGATCGCCCGATCCATTCCGAGCCCGGCGAACTGCCGCCGGAGGTGCAGGCGCCGCTGGCGGAGTACCGGGGCGCCGAGCCCCCCGCGCCGGCCTGGTTCAAGCAGGCCATCGCCCAGGAGGGCGAGCAGGTCTTCGTCGAGAGCCTGGGCACCAGGCTCGAGGTCCTCACCTGGGGCGAGGTCGGCAAGCCCGGCCTGCTGATGGTCCACGGCAACTCCGCCCACGCCCACTGGTGGAGCTTCATCGCCCCCTACTTCGCCAAGGATTACCGGGTCGCCTCGATGTCGCTGGCCGGCATGGGCGCCTCGGACTGGCGCGAGACCTATTCCTTCGACGACTTCTGCGCTGACGCCGAGGCGGTGGCCCGCGCCACGGGGCTCTACGAGGGCGGCCGCAAGCCGGTCTACATCGGCCATTCCTTCGGCGGCGGCCAGGTGTTCTACGCCGCCGTCCGCCATCCGCAGCGGATGCACGCCGCGATCATGGTCGACACCGGCTTCGGCCCGCCCCCGGAGGAGCTCGCCAAGCGGCAGGCGGAGATGGAGCGGGTCCGCAACATCCCCACCGTCGATCGGCCCAGCCGCGTCTATCCGGACCTGACGGCGGCGCTCGCCCGCTTCCGGCTGATGCCGCCGCAGCCGGCCGGCAATCCGTTCATCGCCGACTACATCGCCCGCCGCTCGCTGAAGCGCGCGCCGCTGCCCGATGGCGAGAGGGGGCCGGATGGAACCGGCGAGGGCTGGACCTGGCGCTTCGACCCCAACATGTGGGGCAAGCTCAACCGCCAGCAGGCCCTGGGCCAGGGCCTCTCCGCCGATCGCATCGACACGCCCATGGTGCACATCTACGGCGAGAAGAGCCGCGTGGCCGAGCACCGCCGGCAAGGGGCGCCTTCGCCCTTCCCGCCGGGCATGATCGAGATCGAGATCCCCGACGCGCACCACCACATCATGATCGACCAGCCGCTCGCCCTGGTGGCGGCGATGCGTGCGCTATTGGCCGCATGGCCGTGCTGAGGTCGCCGGCTTGAGCGCGGTGGCGGTCTCGTGTACCCACGGTCCGCCTTCCTGCCATTTTGCAGTGCACCACGAGAAGAGAGCGTTCATTAGCATGGCGTCTTCCGGTCACCATCAGCGCGGCGAGATGGATATCGCCGAGCAGGTCTCCACCTTCGAATTCTTCAACACCATGACAAAGTGGGGCTCGCTGTTCGTGGGCTCGCTGGTCCTGTTCCTGGTGCTCTGGTTCTGCACCGGCGCGGGCTTCGGCGGCGCCGCCGTCACCGTCGCCGTCGTGCTGGCGCTGGGCGTCACCTTCCTGCGCAGCCGGGCCGGCGAAGCCGGCGCGCACTGACGCCCCGACCCTCCTCCCGCGGGGGGGAGGCGGCCCGGACGCGGCGCTGACCGCCGTTCTCTGGACAGACCCTGATTCGGGCCCCTATGGTCCCCGCGCGTCGCCCAGTACGCGTGGGGTAGTTCGGGCATGGCCGTTATCGCCGTCACCAAGGAGCGCCGCGCCGGCGAGACCCGCGTGGCGGCGGTCCCCGAGACGGTGAAGAAGCTGATCGCGGCCGGCTTTTCCGTCGTCGTCGAGGCCGGCGCGGGCGCCGCCGCCTCCTATCCGGACGAGGACTACAAGGCCGCCGGCGCGACCGTCGCCAAGACCGCCAAGGACGCCGTCGCCAAGGCCGACATCCTTTTCCATGTCCGCGCGCCGGACGCCGCCGAGATCGCGGCGCTCAAGAAGGGCGCGATCGTCGTGGCCCTGCTCAATCCGCACCAGGACAAGACGGCGCTTTCCGCCCTCGCGAAGAAGGGCGCCACCGCCTTCGCCATGGAGTTCGTGCCGCGCATCACCCGGGCCCAGGTGATGGACGCGCTCTCCAGCCAGGCCAACCTCGCGGGCTACCGCGCGGTGATCGAGGCGGCCGAGGCCTACGGCAAGGCGTTCCCGATGATGATGACCGCGGCGGGCACGGTGCCGCCGGCCAAGGTCTTCGTCATGGGCGCGGGCGTCGCCGGCCTGCAGGCCATCGCCACCGCCCGCCGCCTCGGCGCCGTCGTCACCGCCACGGACGTGCGTCCCGCCGCCAAGGAGCAGGTGGAGAGCCTGGGCGCCAAGTTCGTCGCCGTCGAGGACGAGGAGTTCAAGGCCGCCGAGACCGCCGCCGGCTACGCCAAGGAGATGAGCAAGGAATACCAGGCCAAGCAGGCCGCGCTGGTCTCCGAGCACATCAGGAAGCAGGACATCGTCGTCACCACCGCCCTGATCCCCGGCCGGCCCGCGCCGAAGCTCGTCTCGGCCGAGCAGGTCAGGTCGATGAAGCCCGGATCGGTGCTGGTCGACCTCGCCGTCGAGCAGGGCGGCAACGTCGTCGGCGCCAAGCCCGACCAGGTGGTCGAGGTGGGCGGGGTGAAGATCGTGGGCTACGCGAACCTGCCCGGCCGCATCGCCTTCGACGCCTCGGCCCTCTACGCCCGCAACCTCGCCGCCTTCGCCGGCCTGCTCCTCGACAAGGAAGGCAAGTTCGCCCCTGACTATGCGGACGAGATCCTCAAGGCCGCGCTCGTGACCCAGGGCGGCGCCGTCGTCCACCCCGCGTTGAAGGGATAGCGCCATGGACGCCGTCGATCCCACCGTCTTCCGGCTGGCCATCTTCGTGCTGGCGATCTTCGTCGGCTACTACGTGGTCTGGAGCGTGACGCCGGCGCTGCACACGCCGCTGATGGCCGTCACCAACGCCATCTCCTCGGTGATCATCGTGGGCGCGCTGCTGGCGGCCTCCGCCCACACGGCCACCGGCGAGCTCACCCGCAACGTCATGATCTCGAAAGGCGCCGGCGCGCTCGCCACCGCCTTCGCCTCGGTCAACATCTTCGGCGGCTTCCTGGTCGTCCGCCGGATGCTCGCCATGTACAAGAAGAAGGAGCCCTCGGCGAAGAAGGAGGCGGGCAAGTGAACGCCAGTCTCGCCGCGCTCCTCTACCTCCTCTCCGGCGTCCGGTTCATCCTGGCCCTGCGAGGCCTCTCCAGCCCCGAGAGCAGCCGCGCGGGCAACCGCAACGGCATGATCGGCATGGCGATTGCGGTCGGCGTCACCCTGGTGACGCTGTGGGGGCAGGGGGCGCTCGACGCACTCACTGTCGGCCTCATCGTGGTGGGTGTCGGCGTCGGCGGGACCATCGGGGCGATCATCGCCCAGCGCGTCGCCATGACTTCCATGCCGCAGCTGGTGGCCGCCTTCCACTCGCTCGTCGGCATGGCCGCCTGCATGGTGGCCGTCGCCGCCATCCACACGCCCGCCGCCTACGGCATCGCCCTGCCGGACGGCTCGATCCGGCTGGAGTCGCTGATCGAGCTCTCGGTGGGTCTGGCCATCGGCGCCGTCACCTTCACCGGCTCGGTCATCGCCTTCGCCAAGCTGAACGGCAACATGAGCGGCGCGCCGATCCTGCTGCCCGCCCGCCACCTCCTGAACCTCGCGATCGGCGCCGCCATCGTCGCCCTGATCGTGCTTCTGGTGATGAGCGGCGGCGGCGCGCTCTGGGCCTTCTGGTCGATCTTCGCCCTGGCGCTCCTGATCGGGATCACCCTGATCATCCCGATCGGCGGGGCGGACATGCCGGTCGTCGTCTCGATGCTGAACAGCTACTCCGGCTGGGCCGCGGCGGCGCTCGGCTTCACGCTCGAGAACGTCACCCTGATCATCACCGGCGCCCTGGTGGGCTCCTCCGGCGCGATCCTCAGCTACATCATGTGCAAGGGGATGAACCGCTCG
>JAGWSE010000219.1 GCA_028869395.1 Alphaproteobacteria bacterium
GAAGAAGGCCCGCCACGAGGGCTCGACCGAGCCCGGGCTCCGCGCCCATTTCGCCTGCAGGGCTTCGACGAAGCCGGCGTTGCCGCCGTAGAGGAATGAAGTCTCGGCCAGAACCTCGTTCAGCCGTCCAGCGTCGTCCGCCATCTGTCCCGTTCTCTGCCTCGACGCCGCCAGGGCCTTTGAACGAGGTCCGGGCGGAGCCCGCTTAGATAGTCACGCCTGCGGGCCGCCGCAGCGGCCGCGCCACAACCCTGCTGCACGATCCGAGGGTGCGGACCGCTAGGCCCCTCTCAGGACCTCGACCAGGGTGGTTCCCAAGGCCGCCGGCGACGGCGAGACGCGGATCCCCGCGGACTCCATGGCGGCGATCTTGTCCTCGGCGCCCCCCTTGCCGCCGGAGATGATCGCGCCCGCGTGGCCCATGCGGCGGCCTGGCGGCGCGGTCCTGCCGGCGATGAAGCCGACCATTGGCTTCTTGGTTGCTGAATTCTTGATGAACTCAGCCGCATCTTCTTCGGCCGAACCGCCGATTTCGCCGATCATGATGATCGACTCGGTTTCCGGGTCCTTCAGGAACATGTCGAGCACGTCGATGAACTCGGTGCCTTTCACGGGGTCGCCGCCGATGCCCACGGCCGTGGTCTGGCCAAGGCCCGCCTGGGTGGTCTGGAACACGGCCTCGTAGGTAAGCGTGCCCGAGCGGGAGACAACACCCACCGAGCCGCGCTTGAAGATGTTGCCGGGCATGATTCCGATCTTGCACTCGCCGGGCGTCAGCACGCCCGGGCAGTTCGGGCCGATCAGGCGTGACTTCGAGCCCGACAGCGAGCGCTTCACCTTGATCATGTCCTCCACCGGGATGCCCTCGGTGATGCAGACGATCAGCGGGATCTCGGCGTCGATCGCCTCCAGGATCGAGTCCGCCGCGAAGGGCGGCGGGACATAGATCACCGAGGCGTCGGCGCCGGTCTCCTTCACCGCCTCGCCGACAGTGTCGAAGACGGGCAGGTCCAGGTGCCTGGTTCCGCCTTTGCCGGGGGTCACGCCGCCAACCATCTTGGTGCCATAGGCGATGGCCTGCTCGGTGTGGAAGGTCCCCTGGCTGCCGGTGATGCCCTGGCAGATGACGCGGGTGTTCTTGTTGATCAGGACGGACATTGACTTACGCGGCCCCCCGCACGGCCTTGACGATCTTTTCGGCGCCGTCGGCCAGGTCGTTGGCCGGGATGACGTTCAATCCGCTGTCGCGGATGATCTGCTTGCCGAGCTCGGCGTTGGTGCCTTCCAGGCGGACGACCAGGGGCACGTTCAGACCGACTTCCTTCACCGCGGCGACGACGCCGTTGGCCAGGAGGTCGCAGCGCGCGATACCGCCGAAGATATTGACCAGGATGCCCTTCACGTTCGGGTCGGCCATGATGATCTTGAAGGCCGCCGTCACCTTCTCCTGCGTGGCGCCGCCGCCCACGTCCAGGAAGTTGGCGGGTTCGGCGCCATAGAGCTTGATGATGTCCATGGTGGCCATCGCCAGGCCGGCGCCGTTGACCATGCAGCCGATCTCGCCGTCGAGGGCGATGTAGGAGAGGTCGTACTTGGAAGCCTCGATTTCCTTGGGATCCTCCTCCGTCTCGTCGCGAAGCTCGCGGATCTCGGGATGGCGGAACAGGGCGTTGTCGTCGAAGGAGACCTTGGCGTCGAGGACGCGCAGCTGATCGTCCGCCGTGACGATCAGCGGGTTGATTTCCAGGAGGCTCATGTCCTTGGCGGTGAACGCCGCGTAGAGCTGGCCGAGCAGGGTGCGCGCCTGCTTGGCGAGGTCGCCCTTGAGGCCCAGCGCCTGCGCGAGCATCAGGCCGTGGTGCGGCCACACGCCCGTCGCCGGGTCGATCGTGAAGGTGGTGATCTTTTCGGGCGTGGAGGCGGCGACTTCCTCGATATCCATGCCGCCCTCTGTGGAGGCGACGACCGCAACCCGGCTGGTCTCGCGATCGACCAGCAGCGAGAGGTAGAACTCCTTGGCGATCTGGGCGCCTTCCTCGATGTAGAGGCGGTTCACCTGCCGGCCGTGAGCGCCGGTCTGGTGCGTCACCAGCACCCGCCCCAGCATCTCCTGCGCGTTGGCCTTGACCTCGTCGGGACTCTTGACCACCCGGACGCCGCCCTTGGCGTCCGGACCCAGGCCCTGGAACTTGCCCTTGCCGCGGCCGCCGGCGTGGATCTGCGACTTCACGACGTAGACCGGGCCGGGGAGCTTCTTGGCGGCCTCGACCGCCTCGTCGACGGAGAATGCGGGAAAACCGCGCGGAACCGCCACGCCGAACTCGGAGAGGACGGCTTTGGCTTGGTGTTCGTGGATGTTCATGAGGCCTTTTCGGCGCTTGCCAGATCGCCTCGCCCAAGAGGAGATCCCCTTGGCGAGTGGCGCGCGTTATAGGCGCCGCACTGCGGGATGACAACCGCGTGAGGACGCGAAAACACCGGTCTTTTCCGAGGGCCTACTTGACCCCTTCCAGGGCCGCCGTCGCACGCCGCTCGAGCTTGCCCCAACCCACGCGGACTCCGTTCAGAGCCGCGTCGATCGAGCGAACGACGACCGAATACATCAACTGCCGGTAGCCGAACCGCTGGACGGGCATCCAGCCCATGTCAGCCCAGGGCGCGCGACGCTCCAGCGCCATGCCGAGCGCGCCGGCCGACAGGTCGAGGAATATGAAGGCCGCCCAGTAGGAGAGCGGGCGGATGAGGTCGTCGGGGCTCCACTCCTGCCAGTGGAAGGCCCAGCTGTAGAGCGAGGTGATCAGGCTCCAGACGATGGCGAGGTCGACCAGCGGGGCGATGGCCGTGAGCACGATCTGGAAGATCCAGATCTGCGGCAGGGCGACGAAGCCCAGCACCGGATGCTTGAGGTCGAACAGGCCCGCACGGTGCTTCCAGATGCACTGCAGAGTGCCGAACGACCAGCGGAAGCGCTGCTTCAGGAGGCCCGCCACGGTCTCCGGCGCCTCGGTGTAGGCGCGGGCGTCGGGATCGAATTCCACGCGCCAGCCCGCCCGCTGCGCGCCGAGCGTCAGATCCTGGTCCTCCGCCAGGGTGTCGGCCGGATAGCCGCCGAGTTCCTCGAGGGTGGACCGGCGCCAGGCGCCGACCGCGCCGGGCACCACGGTGACGGCGCCCATGGCCGCCAGCGCGCGCCGCTCCAGGTTCTGGGCGGTGACGTACTCCAGCGCCTGCCAGCGGGTGATCAGGTTGCGGCGGTTGCCCACCAGGGCGTTGCCGGCGACGGCGCCGACGCGCGGGTCGGCGAACCAGCGGGTGAGCTTGGGGATGGTGTCCGGCGGGAACAGGGTGTCGGCGTCGAGCGCCACGATGACCTCGCCCTTCGATTCCAGGAGGCCGCGGTTCAGCGCGCGCGCCTTGCCACCGTTCTCGAAGGACATCAACTTCACCCGCGCCTCGCCCGCGAAGGCCTCGCGCACCACCTCGCTCGTGCGGTCGCTCGAGCCGTCGTCGAGCACCAGCACCTCGAGCTTGTCCCAGTGCGAGGCGAGGATCCGCCGCACCGAGGCGACGATCACCTTCTCCTCGTTGAAACAGGGGATCAGTACGCTCACCAGCGGACCGGTCGCCGGATCGAGGTCAGCCGGGGTGCGGGCGTCCATGCGCATCCGGTGCCAGAGCGCCAGCGGCGCGAGGAACAGCAGCCGCGCGACGCCCAGCGCGATCGCGGTGATGAACAGGGCCGACAGGATCAGCTGCACGTCGTGGAAGAAACCGAAGCCCAGCCGATCGAGGGTCAGCTCGAACGTGGAGCGGGAGGTGGGCGGCATGGCCTGTTGCGGCGTCATGCCCGCCAGCTGGGCGACGGTCACCAGCTTGTAGCCGCGGGCGCGGATCTGATCGATCAGGATGGGCAGGGCCGCGACGGTGCGGCTGCGGTCGCCGCCGGAATCGTGCAGCAGCACCACCTGGCCGGGGCGGTTGGTGTCGCCCAGCCGCGCCAGGACGCGGTCGATGATCACCTGCGACGGCGGCTTCTTCCAGTCGTCCGGGTCGATGCGCAGGCCGACCGAAAGATAGCCCTGGGCCTGCGCCTGCAGCAGCGGCGCGACTTCCCGCGGCGTGGAGGGCTCGGCGTCGCCGAAGTACGGCGGGCGGAAGAGGCGCGTCTCGCGCCCGGTGATGGTCTCGAAGAGCCGCTGCGTGGCGGAAAGCTCGACCGTCGTCTGGGCGGCCGGGATCTCGGCGATGTTCGGGTGGGTCCACGAGTGGCTGCCCACGTCGTCGCCCTGGCGCACCTCGCGCGCGACGAGATCGGGATAGCGCTGCATGTTCTTGCCGATGACGAAGAAGGTCGCCGGCGCGTGCTTCTCCTTGAGGATGTCGAGAATCTTCGGCGTCCAGCGGCCGTCGGGGCCGTCGTCGAACGTCAGCGCCACCCAGCCCGGATGGAAGCCGTAGCGCTGGATCACGTAGGAGGTCGGCAGGACGTCGTAGGTCTCGCCCGAGATCAGGCCGGTGTCCGGGTCGAACTCGAGCTGGCGGTGGCCGGGCTTGGGCGTGGCCGAGACGTGCAGCACCTCGCCCTGGCCGTCGAAGTCGACGCCGTCGCCCGGCTTGAGGACGTCCAGACCCTGGGCGCTCACCTGGCCGTAGTTGTGGCGCAGCAGCTTCCAGACGAGCTGGTCCTCGTCGCCCATCCGCCACAGCGCATAGCCCATCGGCCGGAACCCATCGCCGACCTTGATCTGGTTGAAGAGGGTCGCGGCGTCCAGGAACCAGACGGAGTGCTTCCGTCCGTGGTCGCCCTTGTAGTCGAAGTGCGGGTTGAGCTCGTTCTCGTCCATCTCCGGCTGGGCGCCGGAGTCGTAGGCCGTCTGGGTCGCGTCGGAGAACGTCACCGCCGTCGCCGAGCCCTTGTCCTTGCCGTCCGGGAGCGTCCAGTCGTAGCCGTAGGCGCCCAGCGCCAGGACCGTGTGGGCGGGATCGAGCTGCTTCATCCGCTTGGCGAGATTGCGCTCGAACCATCCCTCGCCTGCGGCGGGACCGGGATCGCCCGTGCCCCAGTGCTGGTCGTAGGCCATCAGCACCACCGTGTCGGCCGCGGCGGCCAGGCGCTTGACGGGGAAACTGTCGTCGGCGAAGGGCGCCGTCGCCCAGACTTCGCGGCCGAGCGGCTTCAGCGCCGCGCGGGCCTCGGCGACCATCCTTGGATAGGCCGCCTCGGCCGCCGGGGAGAGGTTCTCCAGGTCGAAGACATAGCCGGCGTAGCCCTGCTTCTGGGCCTGCTCGACGAGGGTCAGGATGAGTCGGTTCCGCGCCGTCTTGTTGAGGATGACGGCGTTGGCGATCGCGCCGTTGAACACGCCGTTGCTGGCGTTGAAGACGGTGGGCAGGATCGAGGGCGGCTTCTTCGCCGAGGCGATGATCGCGCGGGCTTCCGGGTCGGAGGTGATCTTCACCTGGCCGGCGGGACCGTCCAGCGCGATCCACTGCGGCGAGACCACGTCAAGCTGGTTGACGTTGTCGCGCAGGGAGGCGCGGGAGCCTTCGTCCCAGGAGACGTAGAAGCCGACGGCCAGCGGCCGGGCGGGACCGCCGGTGGCCGGGCTGCGGGGGTGCGGGATCCGCGTCCAGGCCTGCCGGCCCCTGAGACGGTGCGCGGTGTCGTCGTGCAGCGCCTGCAGAACCCGCGGATCTTTCAGCGACACCGTCGGAAGGCGGGGCGCGACGGCGAGCGTGGCGAAGAAGGCGGCGACCATCAGTGCGGCCACAGCGATGACCAGCCCGCCGGCCAGGCGCATCCGGCGCGCCCGGCGTCCCGTCGGATCGTGGAAGATGAGATCGGCCATGGCGTCTAGGTTCTGCCCCGACTTCGGAGCCGCCATATGGGCCCGGATGGTGTCGGAACCTAGACGCGCCGCGGGTCCCCGGCCAGCGGAACCCGATTCGGGACCACGTGCGCGTGCGCGCACCGAGGAGAGCAGCGTTCTTCAGGAGTCGCGGACGCGACATCGTGTCGCCGACCTGGCCGGCGCGCGGTTGACAGGGCGCGGAGCGGCGCCTCACCTCCACAGACAACGGCGCGAACGGCCGCGCCGCCAGTCCGGCGGAGCCCGCTTGAGCGTCCAGCAAAGTCCCGCTGAGTCCGCCTCACCAACGCCCGGCGCCGCCGTTCGGCAGTGGCGTCCGCGGCCGCTCACCTGGCGAATGGTCCTGCGCACCCTGGCGGTCGGCACGGGCGTGGCGGTGTTCCTGAGCCTGTTCGGCGCGTTCGGCCGGCCGTGGCCGCAGCTGATCCGCGATAATGCGCCGTTCTTCATCTACAGCTGGATCGGCGCGCTGATGGGGCTGGCGGGCGCCCGGCTCTGCTGGCGACTGGGCCTGTGGCCGCGCGGACCCGTGGTGGTGGGCCTCGCGACAGGGCTCATGATGGCGGTTCCGATGACCTTCGCGGTCTGGATCGTCCAGGGCCTGCTGTTCGGCCGCCCTCCGCGCGCGGCCGCGCTGCCGGAGGTGATCTGGCAGGTGCTGCTGGTCTGCGTTGGCGCCTCGGTGCTCGCGATCCTGATCAGCGGCCGCATGTCTCCGGCGCCGGCGCCGGCCGGCAACGAGCCGCCGAAGTTCCTGGAGCGCATCCCGCTGAAGCTCCGGGGCGGGGAGCTCTGGGCCGTGGAGGCTCAGGACCACTACCTTCGCCTGCACACCTCGAAGGGCCAGGGCCTGATCCTCATGCGGCTGGCCGACGCGATCGACGAACTCGCCGGGATAGAGGGCGCGCAGGTGCACCGGTCCTGGTGGGTGGCCCGCGACGCCATCGCCGACGCCCGCCGCGGCGATGGGCGCGCCACCCTGACGCTCAAGGACGGTTCGGAGGTCCCCGTCAGCCGAACCTACGCGCGACAGCTTCGCACGCGGAACTGGATCTAGCGCCCGCGGCGGGCCCGCCACTGCTCGCGGCTCTGGCCCCAGACGTCGAGCACCTGCCCCGCGAACGGCGGCGGCATCTGGGCCTGGCGCAACAGGGTCGATCCCAGCCGCTGCGCCACCTTCTGGGAGTTCACGTTGGCCGGCTCGATGGTGTGGACCACCTCCGTCCAGCCCAGCGCGTCGAACGCCCAATCGATGGCGGCGCTCGCGCCCTCCGTGGCGTAGCCCTTGCCCCAGGCCTCGCGGACGAGGCCCCAGCCCACTTCCGTCCCTGGCCAACCCTCCGGCCGCCACGGCCCGAGGCGGCCGATCCAGCGGCCGGTGGCCTTCTCGATCACCGAGAACATGGAGAAGCCGTTGACCGTCCAGGCGCCGGCGATGGTGCACATGCCGCGCCAGGCGAGCGCACGGGGCTGCGCGCCCCCCAGGTGCCGCATCGCCTCCTCGTCGGCGGAGAAGGCGGCCCACGGCTCGAAATCCTCGGCGCCCGGAGGGCGCAGGATGAGACGATCCGTCTCCAGCTCAGGTTCTGGCGTCGGCATGGGTTTTCAGGCTAAGGTTGAAGTGGGAGAGAGATGCGATCGCGCCAGCCTAGCCGTGGGGACGGCTGGCGGGCCAGCGATTTGCGACGTCGAGGGACCATCGCTGGGGGTGGCCCATGGTCCAGGACGGACACGACATAGAGGATGTGCAGGACGACCCCGGTGGACCGGCGGCCGAGCCTGTGAGCCGCGCGCTGCTCTTCGGCGGCGTGGCGGTGGCCTGCGCCCTGGGCGCGGGGCTTGGGCTGTGGGCCCGGCCGATCGCCGGCGAGAGCCCGCAGGCGGCGAGGCCGGCCGTCGCGATCGTTCCGCAGGCGCCCGTGGCGAGGCGGCTGCACGTGGTCGTCGACGAGAGCCCGCCGCCGCCCAGCGCACCGCTGGAGGTGATGCCCTCGACGCCGCCGCCCGGGGTGCCCGTCGCGCCCGTGCTGCTGGCGCCGCGCAGACCGCCCAACGGCCTGGTGCGGGTGGATGCGCCCGTTCCCGGGCCGCTGGCGCTGGCGCCCACGCCGCGCTCGGCGCCTCCCGCGCCGCCAGCCAGGCCCGCGGCCAGGCCCGTCGAGGTGCGCACGGCGAAGGCGGAACACGCCCGCCCCGCGCCGAAGCGTCACCCGCAGAGACTCGCCAAGGCGACCGTCCCGAAGCGGCCCCACCGGGTGGAGATAGCCGAGACGCGGCGCGAACATGAATCGGAGCCGCGCCGAGCCCTGGTCGCGCTGGCGCACCCCGTGAGACGGCTCGCCCCTCATCACGCCCACCAGGCGGAGCGGGCCGAGGCGGGGCCGACGCACAAGCCCGTGGTGCGCAAGGCGGCGA
>JAGWSE010000220.1 GCA_028869395.1 Alphaproteobacteria bacterium
ACTGCGACAGGCGTCGCCAGGACGTCGTTCCGGCCGCTTGAGGTAGTGGGCCGCCGGAGCCCGCCCGTGTCGCCGCCTGAGTCAGTCAGGCGATGTGGGGATCGTGCGCTCTCAAAGAACGGCGGTCAATCAATTGCTTGGCTGGCGCCGGCGTTCCTGTGGACAGTGCGGCGCCGGGGCCATGGACGTTCATTCTCCGTTAGGGTTTCCGATCCGCCCGGGACCTCGCGGCGCCCCCGAAGGGGGCGGCGACTAGAGGGTTTGTTCACGCTTGGCCGTTAACAAAACAGGGTGAACGGCGCGGCGCGCCGTGTCGGTTCTGTTGGCCTTGGGGCAGCCCAGGAATGCGAGTAGCGAGTGAGGCGTCCGTTGCTGTGACCCGGCCCAGGATATTGGGGACGTCCGGTCACGCCGGAGGCCAGATCCAGAAGGCCGCCTCGGCCCTGGTGGCCGACGAGGGTGTCGTCGTCTTCCGCCTCGCCCGCCTGCGCGATGCGCTGGGTGCGCGCTGGGGCCACAAGCGTCAGCAGGTCTGGGAGTTCGTCGACCGTTTCGCCAGGCGGATCCTTGCGCCCACCGACATCTTCATGCGGATCAACGAGGTCGAGTATCTTCTCTCTTGTCCGGGCCGGGGCGAGAACGCGGCCCAGGTGGTCGCCTTCCGCATCTCCGAACAGACCCACGCCTTCTTCCTGGGCGACGATGAGCCGCCGCCGGAGCACGACGTGGTCACCCTCATGGTGGCCAAGGATGACGCCGCCAAGCCGCACGTCATCGCCGCGGAAGTGCCGCCGCCCCCGCCCACCGACGCCGCCACCCAGTTCAAGGGCTACGCCTGGCGGCTCGTGCCGATCCGCACCATCCGCGGGCGCGAGCTCGAGGTGCGCTGCCGCACCGTCGAGGTGATCCCGATCGTGGGCTCGCCCCAGCCCTGGCTGAAGGTCGAGGTGCAGGTGCGCGACGATATCGTCGGCCAGCTGCTCGACCGCTCCGAACGCCTCGGGCTCGATCCGGACGACCTGCTGCGCATCGACACCATCTCGCTGGACTATGCGGCGAACCTCGTCCGTTCCCGTCCGGCTCGCCACCTGAAGAGCCCGGTTCTCGTCGAGATCTCGCTCCGCAGCACCTCGTTGCAGACGCGCCATCGCCTGCAGGCGCTCATCTCCGGGATCCACCATCGGGTCCGCGACGAACTGAAGCTGGAGTTCGTCGACATCGGGCCGCAGGCGCCGCGCGGCCGGATCAACGAGGCGGTGGGGCTGCTGCAGGGCTATGTAGGAGAGATCATCCCGCGGGTCGGCGGCGGCGCGCCGTCCGACCTGAACGGGCTGATGGACCGGCGCTGGCCGGCGCTGTCGGCGGTCGGCTCGGATCTGCGCGAGGCCCTGCGGACCGAGGCTGACATCAGGGCCTTCCGACAGGTCGCCGCCGACCTCGCGCCCAGCCTGATCGTCCACGACGAGGGGTTCGGCGGCATGGACCTGTGGCTGCAGGTCGGGGCGACGCATCTCGCGGGCCACGAGCTGCAGGAGATCTACGTCATTCCCGATTGAGGACAGGCGCCTTGCGCGCGCCGGCGCAGGTCAGGCGCGCCTGGCGCGCTTGTGCTTCGTCGGCGGCGCCTCGCCGCCGCGGGCCCGCTGCAGCTCGTCCGAGATCGCGTTCAGCAGGATCTCCGGCGTGACGGGCTTGGCGATGTGGCGGTCGGCGCCGGCCGCCTTGGAGGCCGAGACATGCTCGGACAGGGCGTTGGCCGTCACCGCCAGAACCGGCGTGCGGGGACGGTCCGTGCGTCCCTCGTATTCGCGGATCTCGCGTATCGCGGTCAGGCCGTCCATCACCGGCATCTGCAGGTCCATCAGGACGACGTCGAAGTCCTCGGTCTGGAAGGCGACCACCGCCTCCTGGCCGTTCTCAACGGACACGGCCGCCGCGCTCACCAGGTCGAGGATGATCTCGATCACGGCGCGGTTGGTGGGATGGTCGTCGGCGACGAGCACCCGCAGCGGCTTTTCAGCAGGGCTATCCATGCTACGCGGAACCCTCCCCAGGCACACGAGGCGGCTCATGGCCGATTCGAACCCAGGGTAGAGGCGAAGCGCTAACTATCCGTTGCCGAACGCCGATTTGTTCGACGCGACTCGCGCAGGCGCGCGAAGTCACCTGAAATTAATCGGCGCAGCCTATCGATTCGCCACAGGCACGAAAAAGGTCCTTCCAGGCCCCATGCACGAACCTTCGCCGCCTCGGCTCCTCGTCGTCGACGACGTCGACGACAACCGCACGATCCTGTCGCGGCGCTTCACGCGCCTGGGCTTCGACTGCATCGAGGCGGAGAGCGGCGAGCGGGCGCTGGAGCTGATCGCAGTCGAGCCGTTCGATGTCGTGCTCCTCGACATCATGATGCCGGGCATTGACGGGCTGGAGGTGCTGCGCACGCTGCGCGAGACCTACACCCAGGATCAGCTGCCCGTGATCATGGTCTCGGCCAAGTCCACCAGTGAGGACGTCGTCGACGGCCTGCTGCTGGGCGCCAACGACTACATCACCAAGCCGGTCGATCTGAAGGTCGCCCAGGCCCGCGTCGAGGCGCAGCTCGCGCGCAAGCGCGCCGACGACGCTTCCCGCTCCGCCCAGCGCGAGCTGCAGCGCTCGCTCGAGTCCCTGCGCGGTGCGCTCGCCGCGCCCGAGGCCCCTGCCGGGGAGGCGCCCCAGGCGCTCGGCGCCAAGCTCGAGATGGCGAGCGCGATCTCCAGGCTCTGCGAACGGCCCGGTTTCGAGGACATGATCGGCCTGGTGGACAACGCCATCGGCCTGCTGCGGCAGATGTCGAACACCCTGGAGCCGGAGGCGATCGCCGCGCCGAAGTCGGACGCGATCCGCATCCTGTCCATCGACGCCGACGCCCAGGACCGCGAGGTCGTGCGCCAGATGCTGTTCGAGGCTGCGCGCGCCGTCGAGGTGGTGGAGCTGACCGACGTCCCCACCGATGACGCGATTCTGCAGGACCGCCGCTTCGACCTGGTCATTTTGAGCTGGCGTCGCGGCGACGCCCTTTCCGAGACCTTCGTGAAGGCCCTGCGCGGCCGCGAGGCCTCTGTGGGCCAGAAGCGCACGCCGGTGGTGGCGCTGTCCTCCGAGCGCGAGACGCAGCCCTCCGCCATGGCCGCCGGCGCGGACCTCCATCTCGTCAAGCCGCTGACGGCCGCGGGCCTCCTGAACGCCGTCGTCGGCTCGCTGTCCGAGGCTGCTCCGGGCGCGCGTGTCTCCCGCGCCTGATTTCGCGAGCGCCCCTGCGGCGGCGGTCGGCGGACAGGACGCCGCCCATGAAAAAAGCCCGGCCGCCGCAGCGGCCGGGCTCTTTCTCTGGAACGCCGTGGCGCTCAGAAGCGGTAGGTCACGCCCACGCTGTAGGCGGCCGGGTTCAGTCGCACCTTGCCGACGACCGGGGCCGGGCCGAGGTAGCCCGTCGCGGTGGTCTTCAGCCAGGTCTGCTTGAAGTCGGCGTAGAGGCCGGTGTGGTCGTTGAGCATGTAGTCGGCGCCCACGCCTGCCGCTTCGCCGATGTCGTTCTTGGCGTGCAGGTCGGTGACCGCGCCGTCCTTGGCCTTGAAGATCACCAGGAAGGCGGCGCCCGCGCCGATGTACGGCTGGAACTTGCCGCCGCGGTTGAAGTGGTATTCCGCCGTCAGCGTCATCGGGCCGTAGAGCGTGGAGCCGAGGGTCCCGAGGGCGGCGATCGAGCCGTCGGCGTGCACCCGCGCGGTCGGCGGTAGGCCGCCCGTAAAGGTCACCGCCACGTTCGGGGTCACGAAGTATCCGACCTGGCCCTCGAGCGTGTACTGGGGATTGATCCTGACGTTGGCGCCGGGCACCGGCGCGCCGCCGGCCGTGAACGAGGCGTTCTCGTCCAGCGCGATCATCGCCGGGCCGGCCTTCACGAACCATCGGTTCGCAGTCTCTGCGTGAGCGGCCGTGGCGCCGCAAACCATGCTGGCGGCGACGAGCGCCGTGATCTTGGACCTAACCATCACCAAACTTCCTGTTGGTTCGTAGTTGGCCTTATGCTTAAGGGGTAAACCTTAAGAAAAAATCACGGTGAACGCTGATCTTCGAGTGCATCACGACTTGCGCGTGCACACTGTATTAAGGAGGGTTAAGCTAGAGTAGATTTGTTACTGTCGTTTTGCGGGAATTTTCCGGATGTCAGGGGAAGATTCAGCCTGGAGTGGTGGCGAGCCCTGGGCGAAGATCCTCATCGTCGACGATATCGCCGATAACCGCATTCTCCTGGCGCGGCGGTTCTCCAGGCGCGGCGTGGCCATCGCCGAGGCCGAAAGCGGCCGCGCGGCGCTCGAAGCCATCGAGAAGGAGGCCTTCGACGTCGTCCTGCTCGACGTGATGATGCCCGACATGAACGGCGTGGACGTGCTCAAGCGCATCCGCGAGCGCCATTCAGAGGCGGAGCTTCCGGTGATCATGGTGACCGGTCGTTCGGAGTCGGAGGACATGGTCCAGGCGCTGACCGCCGGCGCCAACGACTACATCACCAAGCCCGTCGACTTCGCCGTGGCTCTGGTGCGCGTCAGCGCCCAAGCCGCCCGCCGCCGCGCTGAGGAGGAAGCCCGCGTCGCGCGCGAGGCCCTGACGCGCGCCAACGAGGATCTCGAGCGCCGCATCGCCGAGCGCACCGCCGAACTGGTGCGCACCAACGAGCAGCTGCGCGAAGCCAACAAGGCCAAGGACGAATTCCTGGCCATCGTCAGCCACGAGTTGCGCACGCCGCTGAACGGCCTGATCGCCACCGGCCAGATCCTGGCCCAGTCGCCGCTCGCGCCCAAGCAGACGCGGCTCGTCGACCTGATCAATAGCTCGGCCGGCCAGCTCTTCGCCATCGTCGCCGACCTGCTCGACATGCTCGACCTGACCTCAGGCGGCGTGACGCTGTCGCCCGCGCCGGCCAGGCTGGAGGAGATCGTGCAGGAGGCGGCCGCCTTCGCCGAACCCCTGGCGCAGGCCAAGGGCCTGGGATTCCACGTCGACATCGCAGCGGCGGCGGCCGGCGCCGAGCTCGTGGTCGATCGCCGCCGCCTCTCGGAGACCCTGCGGCGCATCCTCGACAACGCGGTGAAATTCACCGAAGCCGGCGAGATTCGGCTGAAGGTCGCCTTACAATCCGGCCGCTGCGCCATCGCGGTGACCGACACGGGCGTGGGCCTCGACGCGGCCGTAGCCGCCCGGCTCTTCCGGCCGTTCGAGCAGGCCGACTCCTCGCTCACCCGCAAATTCGGCGGCCTGGGCCTGGGCCTGGCCATCTCCAAGGGGCTCGTTGACCTTATGGGCGGCGAGATCGTCGCCGAGGGCTGTCCCGGCGGCGGCTCGACCTTCCGCCTGATCCTGCCGCCTGCCGCCGTGGCCGCGGCGGCCTGAGGCGCGGCGTCTTCCGTTCACGCAAAAAAAGGGGCGGACCGAAGCCCGCCCCCTGCCATGACGCGTACTGAACTCGATCAGGCGATCTTGCGCACCGGGGTCTCGTTGTTCGAGTTGATCCACTCGAACTCCGCCCGGCCCGCCTCGTAGGCGTCCCGCAGCGCGGCGACCGCGTCGCGGATGTTCTGTTCGGTGTGGTTGGCCATCACCTGCATCCGGAACCGCGCCTGGCCCTTCGGCACGGCGGGGAACTCCACCAGGTTGGCGATCAGGCCGGCCTGCGGAAGCCTGCGGCTGACCAGGCGCGCCAGCGCCTCGGAGCCCATCTTCACGCAGACGATGGCCGACGGATCGCCATAAACCTCGAAGCCGGCGGCCACCAGCTGCTCGCGCAGCGAGAGCACGTTGGCCATCATCTTGCGGCGCAGCTCGGCGCCGTCCTCGCTCTCGATGATCTCGAAGGCCTTCAGCACGCTGGCGGCCTGCATCGGCGACAGCGCGTTGGAGAAGGTGCAGGGCGGCGAGAAGAAGCGAAGGTACTCCTTCACCTCGCGGTTGCGACAGGCGACGAAACCACCGTTCGAGCCGAAGGTCTTGGAGAACGAGCCCATCACCAGATCGATCTTTCCGGTCATGCCCTGCAGGCCTATATGGCCGCGCCCGCCCGGGCCGAGGTTGCCCATATCGTGCGCCACGTCGACCATCAGGGTGGCGTTGAACTCGTGGCAGAGCTCCTGCATCGCCTTCAGGTCCGGCGTGTCGGAATCCATCGAGAACAGGCTCTCGGTCACCACCATGACGCCGTTCTGGGCGTCCTTGGCGCGGATCTGCTCCAGCCACCGGCGGCACTCGTCCACGCGATTGTGTCGGAACAGGTAGATGTTCTTGGTGGCCGCGCTCGCGCCTTCCTGCAGGCAGGTGTGCGCCAGCGCGTCGATCACCACGTGGTCGGTCGATCGGACCAGGCCCTTGATGACGCCGAAGCCCGCGGCCCAGCCGGTCGGGAACAGGATCGCCTCGGGCGTGCCCATGAACTCGGCGATCTTGCGCTCCAGCAGCACGGAATGGTGCGTGTTGCCGACCAGCGCCGCCGAGCCCGCACTATGGACCCCGAACTCCTCGATGACCTCCTGGGCGACCTTCTTGATCACCGGATTGGTCGACAGGCTCAGGTAATCCTGGCTGGCGAAGTTCACGCCGTGGATCTTCTGGCCGGCGTCGTCGCGTGCGTCGCACACCGTCGACGGGCTTTCCTCGGTCGAGCGCGAGAAGGGCCAAAGCCCGTTGCGCCGCCGCAGGTCCTGCCATTTGAAGAAACCCTCGATGCGGTCCTGCAGATCCGGACCCCGAGGATAGCGGTAATCGCGCATGCTGCCGGAAAGCGCAGCCGCAGGCACATGCCTGAATTCTTCAGCCATACTATGTCCCCACCGAGTTATTTTTACTGTTCGGTTTCAGGGAGATGTGTAGCTGATAGGCGTTAACAAACCTGTCTACATAGTATTGCGGAGGTGCTTACAAACAAGCTTAACTGACGGTTACTTCGCCGATTGCCGGTTGAGTCCGGCCTCAGGCGGCAGGGGCCTGCAAGCAGGCGTTGATCTTCGACAGCAGTCGCGGCAGATCCACCGGCTTGGTGTCGAAGTCCGCGCAGCCGACCTCGACGCTGCGCTTGCGGTCGCTGGCCAGCGCATGGGCCGTCAGCGCGATCACCGGGATGTGGGCGGTCGAGGGCCGCGCCTTGATCAGGGTGGTGGCTTCCCAGCCGTCCATGGCGCCAAGCGCCACGTCCATCAGGATCACCGAGGGCATCTCTTCCTCGGACATGCGCACGCCGCTCGGTCCGTCCGGCGCGCAGCAGACCTCGAACCCGTGCCGGCTCAGCCGGCGGGTCAGCATGTCGCGGTTCATCTCGTTGTCTTCGACGAGCAGGATCTTGGTCATCTTCGGTTTCCGTCCGATCTCAGGCGGCCGCGCGCTTGCGGGCCGGCGCGGCCGGCGCCGTCTCGCGCGCCTTGCGGCGGGCGCCGGCGGGCGCGGCGGGCAGGGTCACGGTGAAGCAGCTGCCTTCGCCCACCGTGCTCTGGACGGAGATGTCGCCGCCCATCAGCTTGCAGAGCGCCAGGCTCAGCGCCAGGCCGAGGCCCGTGTCGCCGTACTTCGACGCGGTGGTGTCATGCGCCACGGTGAACTTCTCGAACAGGTGCGGCAGCATCTGGGGGTCGATGCCCACGCCGGTGTCGGTGATCCGGATAACCAGCGTCGGCGCCTTGCCGGGCGTCCGCTCGGCCGACAGGATCACATGGCCCTGGTCGGTGAACTTGACCGCGTTGTCGAGCATGCCGGACAGCGCCTGGCGCACGCGGTCGGCGTCCCACTTGGCGTTCCCGAGGTCGCCAGACGGCTGGAATCGCAGGCCGATGCCCTTGGCCTCGGCCTCGGCGCGCTGCTCCTCCACGACGGAGGCCAGGAACTCCGCGACGGGCGTCTCCTCGCGCACCAGCTCCATCTTGCCGGCCTCGATCTTGGAAAGGTCCAGCACCTCGTTGACCAGGCGCAGCAGGTGCTTGCCGGCCTTGTGGATCTTCTGCAGGTCCGCGACAGACTGGTCGTCCTGCTCGTCCTCGGCGTCCTCAAGCAGCATCTGCGAATAGCCGATCACGGCGTTAAGCGGCGTGCGCAGCTCGTGGCTCATGCTGGCGACGAACTCGGCCTTGGCGGCGCCCGCCCGGCCCGCCTCGGCGGTGGCGCGGCGCAGCTCGGCGGCGGTCGCCAGGTGCCCGCGCATCTCGGCCTCCAGCTCCGCGCCGGAGTCCAGGATCCGCCGGTAGTAGAGCGCCATCATCGTCACATAGCCCGCGCAGGCCAGCGTCGAGACGATGCCCAGCACCTGCAGGCCCACCACCTCGCTCGAGATCGGCGGCGGCGGAGCGGGGATCAGCCGGTAGAGCAGGAAGAAGATGCTGAAGTTGCAGGCGAACTGGCACAGCGCCATGATCCGCAGCTTCGGCGAGGGGCCGATGTAGAAGAAGGTGAGCAGCGGGATCGTGAGCACCCACGGGAGCGTGGGCGAAGTGACGCCGCCGTAGAAATAGCAGCTCCACAGGATGCAGAACATGAGGTTCTGCACCGAGACGAAGCAGAGCAGGTTGTAGCGCCCGAACCATTTCAGCAGGAACGGGAACACCCAGAAGGCGGTGATCGAGGCCGCCAGGATCGCCATCGGGAAGGTCGGTCGGCCTTCGAGGAACCACACGGCCCCCGGCACCACGTTGCCCAGCAGCGGCCCGCAAAGGTGGCTGATCAGGAACATCCGCGCCAGCTGGCGCTTCTCGCGTTGCGCGGCCAGCTCGGGGGGGATGAACCAGTCGATGAACCGGTCGAGAGCCGAACTCTCTTCCTGGACCCGGGCCATGGCGCCTCCTCAGGGGCGCCTACCGGCGTGCAACGCAGCCGTCCCCACGCGCCCAATTCAGATGAACAGCCATAACTTTCGCGTATTAATAACGAGTTATTCGCGCGGGTTTCTGGCGTGCACCTGATTTTAACTGCTCGCGTTCACCACTGTCCCTGACGTACTGCGAGGGGCGTGGGGGACCATGACCAACCCGATCAGCCAGTTCATGGACTGGTTCGTGCCGGAGAACGCGCGCCGCGAGCGCTCTGAGCTCGGTCTCGCGCGCAACTTCATCTTCACGCACATCTTCGGGCCCCTGATGGCCCAGTCGATCTGCGTGTTCCTCTACGTCACCGACCCGCATCCCGGGCGGGTGGTCTGGACCATGATCGCCGCGATCTGGTCCTTCTGGCTGCTGCCCGTGATCTTCAAATACACCGGCAACCTGCGCCTCGTGGCGCTGATGTCGGTGGAGATGCTGTCCTTCGCCTCGCTCTACGGCTCGTTCCACTACGGCGGCGTCGCCTCGCCGCTGTTCCCGTGGCTTCTGATCGCGCTGCTCCTGGGGTTCTTCTATCTCGGCGACCGCCCCTGGGTGGTGGTCGGCCTGTTCGCCTTCAACGTGGGCGTCTTCCTGACCGCCTACCTGCGGAACCACGGCTTCGCCGAGCGCGTGCCCGCCAGCGATCTGACCATGCTGGGCTGGGTCTCGATCCTCTCGGCGACGATCTACACCTGCTGGCTGGCCGTCTACTACGTGTCCACCATCGCGCTGCGGTCCGACCTGGAGAAGGAGGCCGAGCGCCACCGCAACACGGCCATCCGGCTGCGTCAGGCCAAGGAGCAGGCCGACCAGGCAAATCTCTCCCGCTCGATCTTCCTGGCCAAGATGAGCCACGAGTTCCGCACCCCGCTCAATGCGGTGATCGGCTACTCCGAGCTGCTGCTGGAGCACGGCCAGGACACCGGCGCCGACGAGCAGAAGCTGTCGGACCTCAAGCGCATCAACACCGCCGGCCAGCACCTGCTGGCCCTGGTCACCGACGTGCTGGACGTCTCGCGCATCGAGACCAACAGCATGAACCTGTCGGTCACCACCTTCGAGCTCGACCAGCTGGTCGACGACGTGGCCGCCACATCGCGGCCGCTGATGGACAAGAACGACAACCAGCTCGTCATCCGCACCCACGGCGACCTGAAGTCGGTGACCACCGACCAGACCAAGCTTCGCCAGGTGCTGCTCAACCTGCTGTCGAACGCCGCCAAGTTCACCGAACAGGGCACGGTGACCCTCAAGGTCCGCCGCGACAAGCGCCCGGGGGGCGACTGGATCGAGGCCACCGTCGAGGACACCGGCATCGGCATGGCGGAGAAGGATCTCGCCAAGCTGTTCCAGGACTTCGCCCAGGTGAACGGCTCGACCGGCAAGTACGGCGGCACGGGCCTGGGCCTGGCGGTCAGCCAGCGGCTCTGCGCCCTGATGGGCGGCGGCATCACGGTGACGAGCGAGGTCGGCCGCGGCTCGTCGTTCACGGTGCGCATGCCGGCGGAGATCTCGCCCGAGCAGGCGGTCCAGCCGGACTCGATGGCGGCCTAGGTTTCCTAGGCCTTCACGCCGAACAGCGCGCCCACGCCCGCCGTCGCGGCGAGCGCCAGCGCACCCCAGAACGTCACGCGGGCCACCGCCTTCCAGATGCTGGCGCCGCCCGCCCGCGCGCCGATCGCGCCCAGCACCGCCAGCACGACGATCGCCGCCCCCGCCACGACCGGCGCGATCAGCGGCTTGGGCGAGAGCAGCGCCACCACCAGCGGCACCACCGCGCCGCCCGAGAAGGTGAGCGCCGAAGTGACCGCCGCCTGGATGGGCCTGGCCGTGGTGATCTCCGAGATTCCCAGCTCGTCGCGGGCGTGCGCGCCCAGGGCGTCCTTGGCCATCAGCTGGTCGGCGACCTTGCGGGCCAGCTCGAGGTCCAGGCCGCGCTTGACGTAGAGCGCCGCCAGCTCCTCGCGCTCGAACGCCGGCTGGTCGACCAGCTCCTGCCGCTCGCGGGCGAGATCGGCGTTCTCGGTATCGGCCTGCGAGCTCACCGAGACGTATTCCCCTGCGGCCATCGAGAAGGCGCCGGCCGTCAGGCCCGCCACCCCCGCCAGCAGGATCTCGGTCCGGCCCTGCGCCGCCGCCGCCACGCCCACCACCAGGCTCGCGGTCGAGACGATGCCGTCGTTGGCGCCCAGCACGGCGGCGCGCAGCCAGCCGATGCGGTGGACGAGGTGACGTTCGAGGTGTCTGCGGGCCATGCGAGGCTCCTAGCCCCGCCGCCCACCACGGGCTTTGACCTTCCTCACGCGGGCTGGGCCTCAGCGTAGCTTTGCAGCGGACGCACTTCCAGCGGCGCCTCGGCCGTCGCCACGATCGCCTGCGCGGCCGCCAGGGCCCCGGCGGTGGTCGTGAAATAGGGGATCTTCATCATCAGCGCCGTGCGGCGGATCTCGAAGCTGTCCACCAGCGACTGCTTGCCCTCGGTGGTGTTGAAGACCAGCTGGACGTCGCCGTTCTTCATGGCGTCGACGATGTGCGGCCGGCCCTCCAGAACCTTCTTGACCGGCTCGACCTCAAGTCCCTGTTCGACCAGGTATTTGGCGGTGCCGGCGGTCGCCAGCACCTTGAACCCGTGCTTGGCCAGCAGCCGGGTGGGCTCCAGGATCCAGGACTTGTCGGCGTCCTTCAC
>JAGWSE010000221.1 GCA_028869395.1 Alphaproteobacteria bacterium
TCTCGGAGATCTCGTAGTTGGTGGTCGATTCCTGCTGCTGGTTGGCCGAGGAGTTGGTGTTCGAGCCCATGCCGACCGCACCCCCGGGGATGTTCGCCGCGACGGAGGCCTGGCCGCTGCTGCTCGGCTGGTTCTCGCTCGACTTGACGTCCGTGGTGGATTCCGAGCGGACCACCTGGCCGTCCGGATCGTAGGTCTTCTGGAGCACCGTCGTCTGGGCCATGTCGAGGTCGGCGGTGACGTTCACCCGCGCCTTGCCGGGTCCGACGATCCCCTCGACGAGGCTCTTCACCTGCTTTGCGATGCGCGCCTCCACTTCGGCCTTGCGGCTGTCGGCCTCGGCGGCCATGCCGGTGTCGCCGCCGGAAAGAGTCTTGGCGTGCTGGTCGACGACCGTGACCTTGTCGGGCTTGAGGTTCGGTACGGCGGCGGCCACGAGGTTCTGGATGGCGCGGACATTGTCGGCGGTGGGCTCGCGGCCGCCCACGCCGATGGTCACGGCGGCCGTGGGCTGGGGCGCGTTGTCTTCGAAGGGCTCGTGCGTCGGCAGCACGAGGTGCACGCGGGCCGAGGTGATGCCGTCGAGACTGAGGATCGTTCGGGCGAGCTCGCCCTCCAGCGCGCGCTGGCGGTCGAGGCGCTGGACGAAGTCGGTCTGCCCGAGGGCGCTGCTCTTGTCGAAGATCTCGTAGCCGACGGAGCCGGAGGTCGGCAGGCCCTTGGCCGACAGCATCAGGCGCGTGGTGGCGACCTTGTCGCGTGGCACCAGGATGGTCGAGCCGTCGCCCTTCACCTGGTACTTGATGCCCGCCTGGTCCAGCGCCTGGGTGATGGTGCCGGCTTCCTTCAGGTCGAGGTTGGAATAGAGCAGGGCGTCGGGCTGGCCGAGGTTCATGACCATGGCGACAAGCGCCGCGGCCACGCCCGCACCGATGCCCACGATGGCGGCCAGGCGACCGAGCCCGAACCGCTGAAGCGCCGCCAGGAACTGATTCAACTTGAGCCGCGTCCCTCGAACTGCGGGACGCGCAGATTTCCTGCCCAGCCCCCGCTAGGCAGGATTTACCCAGTGCTTGGTAAACGGGGCTTTAAGAGCCTCAGCCGCTCCAGGGGCTGAGCGCGCCCCAGGTGGCGAGGAGGACCGAGAAGGCCAGGTAGATCAGGGCCGTCACGCTGAAAGCGAACTTGCGCAGATAGCTCCAGGAATCGACGCGCCCGCCGCCTGCCCAGATCGCGGGCAGGGCGACGACGGCCACGATGCTGAGCCCCGCGGCGACCAGCGCGCAGGCCGAGGCCAGGATGATCAGCGCGCCCGGCCAGTTATACATCACCCAGGCGAGGTCGGAGCTCGCCCGCACCGAGAAGGCGATGAACAGCGCCATGGCGGCGAGCCACAGACCGGCCTGGATGTTCTGCACGATCCCGGCGCGGCCCTGGATCATGCTCTCGCGCAGGTCGCGCCGGCTGCGGACGACGAGACCGCCCAGCGTCAGGACCGCCGCGAGCGCGGTCAGGACCGCAAACAGCATCAGCGTCGAGGGCGTCTTCCAGCCCGCAACCCGCTCGTAGAGCACGGCGCCGCCGGCCGGCAGGAAAGCGAAGGCGCGGCCGTTCCGCATCAGGAAGGCCGTGCGGTCGCCGTCCTGCGCGCCGACGAAGCGGCCATCCTCGACGGGGCCGTCGGGCACATAGGCGCTAGCGCCGCCGGCGCTCGAGAGCAGGAGCCGGCCCTGGGGCGTCACGCTCACCCGGGTCCCGGCGACGGCCAGGCGGGTCACGAAGCCCTCCAGGCCCGAATAGGGTCGCCGCGTGCCGAGATAATAGCCGGCGAAGCTTGCCGCCTGCTGGGCGAGTTCGGGCGAGCCTGGGCGCGGGAACACCTCGGGCTTGCCGTAGAACTGGCGGATCACAGCGGCGGGGAAGCTCTCCGCGAGGCCTGCGCCCCCGGCGGTGTTGGTCGAGATGAAGATCCCGAGGTTCAGGTCGGGGACGACGACCATGTTGGAAAAGAACGAGAGCGTCCCCCCGTCGTGGCCGAAGCCCTGGTGGCCCCCCGGCAGGGATTCGACGACGAACCCGTGCGCCCAGCCGTTGATCCCGGGGGGCGTGGGTCGGATCGGGGTCCGGAACGCGCGGGCGGCCTGAGGTCCGTAGACGGTGACGCCGTCCAGCACGCCGTTGCCCAGCAGCAGCGTCATGTAGCGCGCCATGTCGCCGGCGGTGGAGGAGGCGGCGCCGGCCGGGGCGATCTGCTCGATGTACTCGTAGGGCCGGGGCTGGAAGCCGGCCGGCGTCCAGCGGAAACCGTCGGAGACGTCCGCGGCGAGGGCCGGCGACATTGGCGCGGGCAGTCCGGCCTTGACCGGGTGCGGCTCTCGGAAGGTGGTGTGCGCCAGTCCCGCGGGCGTGAGGATCTCCTCCTCGATCAGCCGGTCGAACGGCTTGCCCGACGTCCAGGAGACCGCCTCTCCGGCCAGCGCCGCGCCGTAGTTCGAATAACTGGAGACATAGCCGGCCGGCCGCACGCGCTTGGGCCGTTCCTGGCGCAGATAGACGTCGAGCGGGCGGACGCGGTCGAAGTCGTCTTCGAACAGCTGGCCCAGCGCGCGGTCCTCGAAGCCCGGCGAATGATCCATCAGGTTGATCACGCGGATCGGGTTGTCGAAGCCCTGGTCCGGGATGCGCAGCTTCTCCGGCAGGTAAAGGTTGATCGGCTGCTCCAGCCGCATGCGGCCGGCCTCCACCTCCTTCATCACCGCGATCCAGGTGAAGGTCTTGGAGATGGAGCCGATGCGGAACAAGGTCCGGTCCGGGTCGACGGCCCGGTCCGGATGGAGGCTCGCGAAGCCGTAGCCCTTCTTCACGACCACCCTTCCGTTCTGCACGATGCTGACCGTCACGCCGGCGATATGGTCGCGGCGCATGGCGCTGCGCACCACGCCGTCCACGAAGGCCTGCAGCTCGGCGGGCGGCGCCGGCTGGGCCGCGCCGAGGCGCAGGCTGGCGGGCGCGGCGGCGGCTTTCGCGGACTTTGACGCGGCGGCGGGCGAGGTCTTCGGCTTCGAAGCCGCGGGCTTGGGCGCGAGCTTGGCATAGGGGATCGGTGTCTTCGGCGATGGCGTCGGAGCGGTCGCCGGAGCGTTCGGGGCGGCGCCGTTCGTCGCGCCTGCCGGCGAGCCGTCCTGCGCCCCCGCGAGGGACGGGACGCCGAGAAGCAGAGCGAGCGCGGCCAACGCCGCACGGAAGGTTGAGCGCGACACGACCAGGCTGACCCCCACCTGAGAAGCACCTAACCCTGGTTGTAGAACGGGACTCCGAGTCCCTCAAAATGGCGCCGCCAAAGCGCTCAGAAATCGAGCAGCGGCAGGATGGGGCGAAGCTCGGGTCCGACGAAGAGCTGCGGGTCGGACGGCGGCTTTGCGCCGGTTGCCCGCTCCTTGCGCGCCACGCAGACCTGGGCGTCGCGACCGACGGTCGGGAAGTCGTGCGCGGCCTTCATCGACTGCAGGAAGCAGTCGTCGAAATAGGGGTAGCGGTCCTCCTGCCCGCAGCCGAAGGAGGTGCGATCGGGGCGGGCGGCGGTGAGGACCATGCGGTTGCTGCGCGCCAGCGTCGGCACGTAGACGCCGGAGAAACAGGCCGAGATCACCACCACCGTCGGCCGGGCGCCGCAGGTCTGCTGCAGGATGTCGTCGAGGACGCCCGGCGTCAGGATGCGGTCATCGAGGACCGCCCCGCTCGGGGCGCCGTGGGAGCTCAGGTAGAAAAGGCAGCCGCCGGACGTCCGCGCCGTGAGATCGTGCAGCGCGTCGTAGATGGCGGGCAGGGCGGTCTTCTCGGGGCGCGGATCGTCGTAGCGCTCGGGCCGCACGGAAAATTCGCGCACGTTGGCCGGCTGGAAGCCGGCGCGCTCGAGGGCGAGGCTGACGTCGTGGCGGGCGTTGTCGAAGACTTCGGAGGGGCCACCCGAGTGGGCGTGCCAGTCGCCGGCGATCACCACGGCGACCCAGTCGTGGAACGGACCGTCGGCGGCCGCCGTCTGGGCCGCGCCGGGCTGGGCGGGACCGAGGCACAAAACCCAGATCACCGCGACCAGCCAGCCGGTCCGCATCCTATTTGCCCTTGTAGCTGGTGAAGGGCGTCGGGATCGCCGTGCCGGTGGCCTTGGCGAGCAGCCGGCCCTCCGGATCAAAGAGTTCGCCCTCGGTGAAGGCCACCCTGGAGCCCCAGCGAACCACCTTCCCGACCCCGCGGATCTTGCCCGGCGCGGCGGGGCGGAAGAAGGTGGTCTTCATCTCGGCGGTGGGCGCGACATGGGTCATGCCCGAGGCCACCATGCAGGCCACGCTCATGCACTCGTCCAGCATGGCGCAGAGA
>JAGWSE010000222.1 GCA_028869395.1 Alphaproteobacteria bacterium
ATGAACGCGCCCCAAGTGAAGATGGGCCCCGGGGTGCAGATGATCGCTCCCATGCCGCAGGATCGCACCGGCGATCCGGGCCAGGGGCTGGAGAGCGTCGGCCATCGGGTGCTGACCTATCGCGACCTCCTGGCCCTTCGGCCGAACGCCGACTACGCGCCGCCGACCCGCGCTGTCGAGATCCACCTGACGGGAAACATGGAGCGCTTCATCTGGGGCTTCGATGGGCGCAAATACAGTGACAAGCCATCGCCCTACACCTTCCGGGCGGGCGAGCGGGTGAGGGTGACGCTCGTCAACGACACCATGATGAGCCATCCCATCCACCTTCACGGGCATTTCTTCGAGGTCGTGCAGGGCGCGCCTGCGGCTCGGCGGCCACGCAAGCACACCATCATTGTGCTCCCGGGCGGCAAGGTCAGCTGGGACTTCACGCCCGTTGAAGGCGACTGGGCCTTCCACTGCCACATGCTCTACCACATGGTCGCAGGCATGTTTCAGGTGTTCGCCGTCCGCGGCGGACCAGGCGATCCGGCATGATCCGCGCGGTGTTTCTGGGCCTGCTGCCGATGCTCTGCGCGGCGCCCGCACGGGCGCAGCCAATGGATCCGAACATGCCGGGCATGCAGATGCCTGCCGCGGCTCAATCGAAAGACCACCCGGCGAAGTCGCCCGGACCGGGCAAGGCGCACCGGGCCACGCCCGGCATGGACACACCTGGCATGAACATGTCGGGAAGGAACGCCTCGGGCGCGGCGCCGGCGGCGGCCAGCGGGAACATGGCGGGGATGAAGATGCCGAACGCCGCTGGCGCGACCCCGGCCCCCGGCGCTCCCAACGCAGGCGATTCGACGCCAGTGACGGAGCCGGCTATCCCAGACACGCCGCCGCTGCCGCCAGCCAGGGACCACCTAGCCGATCGGTACTATGGCGCGGCCTCCATGGCCGCCGCGCGTCGGATGGCGCGAACCGAGATGGGGGGCGGCGTCTATTCCAAGGTCATGATCAACCTCCTCGAATATCAGGCCGGGGCGCATGGCGGCGGCTACCGCTGGGAGGGACAGGCCTGGTTCGGCGGCGACATCAACCGGCTGGTGATCCGCTCCGAGGGCGAGGGCAGTCTGAGCGGTCGGCTCGGGACCGGCGAGGTCCAGGCGCTCTACTCGCGCGCAGTCGGTCGCTATCTCGATCTGCAGGCCGGGGTGCGGCAGGACGTCTCGCCCCACGCGCGCAGCTACCTGGCGCTGGGGGCGCAGAGCCTCTTCCCCTACTGGTTCGACGTCGAAGGCGGGCTCTATCTCTCCCCCCGGGGTGAGCTCTTGGGCCGTACCGAAGTCACCTACGACCTGCGTCTGTTCCAGCGTGTGGTGCTCCAGCCGAGGGTCGAGCTGAACTTAGCCGCCCAGGATTCGCCCGCGACCCGCACGGGCTCGGGCCTTTCCACGGCGGAGGCGGGGCTTCGGCTCCGCTACGAGATCCGGCGCGAGTTCGCCCCCTATGTCGGCGTCTCCTGGGAGCGCCGGTTCGGGCGGACCGCCGACTACTGGCGCGCGGCCGGTGACGGTCCCTCGTCGACCACCGTCGTCGTGGGCCTCAGCACCTTCTTCTAGGACGCCTTGGGGAGGCGCGACCTCGCGCGGCGCCGGATCAGCAGGTAGCCGGCGGGGATGACAAACATCGAGAGCAGGGGGGCGGTGATCATCCCGCCGATCATCGGCGCCGCGATGCGGCTCATCACCTCCGAGCCCGCGCCGTGGCCGAGAAGGATCGGCGCAAGACCGGCGAGGATCACGGCCACCGTCATGGCCTTGGGCCGGACTCGGAGGAGGGCGCCTTCGCGGATCGCCGCCTCCACATCCCCGGCCGAGGGCTCGGGCCCGCGGGCCTTGAGCGCGTGCTTCAGGTAGATCAGCATGACCACCCCGAACTCGGCTGCGACCCCCGCGAGCGCGATCATCCCGACGCCGGTGGCGACCGACTGGCGATACCCCAGCAGGTAGAGGGCCCAGATCGCGCCGGTGAGCGCGAAGGGCAGGGTGGCCAGGATCAGCGCCGCTTCGTCGAGGCGGCCGAAGGTCAGGTAGAGCAGCAGGAAGATGATCACCAGCGTCGCCGGGACGACCAGCTTCAGCCGGGCCATGGCGCGCTGCAGATACTGGAACTGCCCGGCATAGGCGATCGAGACGCCGGGCGGGAGCCGGACGCCGCGGGCGACCGCCTTCTGCAGATCAGCCACGACCGAGCCGAGATCGCGCCCGTGCACGTCCACATATACCCAGGTGGCAGGTCGGCCGTTCTCGATCTTCAGCATCGACGGCCCGTCGGCGACCTCCACGCTCGCCACGGTTCCCAGGGTGATCTGCTGACCTGAGGGGGTCAGGATGGGAAGTTCGCGCAGCCCCTCCAGGCTGTCGCGGATCTCGCGCGGATAGCGGACGTTGATCGGATACCGGGCGAGGCCTTCCACGGTCTCGCCGATGGTTTCGCCGCCGATGGCGCCGGAGACGATGTCCTGCACGTCGGCGATGTTGAGGCCGTAGCGCGCCGCCGCCGCGCGATCGATGACCACGTCCACGTAGCGGCCGCCCGTCAGCCGCTCGGCGAAGGCGGAGGATACGCCCGGGACGGTCCTCGCCACCCCCTCCACCTCGCGGGCGATGCGGTCGATGTCGGCGAGGTCGGCCCCGGACACCTTCACCCCGATCGGGGTCTTGACGCCGGTGGCCAGCATGTCGATCCGGTTCCGGATGGGCGGGACCCAGACGTTGGTGAGGCCGGGAACCCTGACCGTCCGGTCGAGCTCCGCCACCAGCTTCTGCGGCGTCATGCCCGGACGCCACTCACTGCGTGGCTTGAACTGGATGACGGTCTCGAACATCTCCATGGGCGCGGGGTCAGTGGCGGTGTCTGCGCGGCCGGCCTTGCCGAAGACGGTCGCCACCTCCGGCACGGTCTTGATGAGCCGGTCCGTCTGCTGCAGCAGCTCGCTCGCCTTCTGGGCCGAGATGCCTGGCAGGGCCGACGGCATGTAGAGCAGGTCGCCCTCGTTCATTGTCGGCATGAATTCGGTCCCGAGGCGGCTGAGCGGCCACGCGGTGGTTGCGAATGCGAGCAGCGCGATGGCCAAGGTCGTTCGCGGCCGACGCAGGACCCAGTCCAGCGCCGGCCGATAGCGGCGCGCCAGCCACCGGCTGATGAGGTTGTCGCCCTCGTGGGGCACGCGGCCGCGGATCAGCCAGCCCATGAGCACCGGCACGAGCGTCACCGAAAGGATCGCCGCCCCGGCCATGGCGTAGGTCTTGGTGAAGGCCAGCGGGCCGAACAGCCGCCCTTCCTGTCCCTGGAGGCTGAACACCGGCACGAACGAGAGGGTGATGA
>JAGWSE010000223.1 GCA_028869395.1 Alphaproteobacteria bacterium
CAAGGCGTCCTCATCGGCCGCCCCCAAAAAGGCCGCCGCCCGACGGCCGCCGAGCAAGAAGCGCGCGTAAGGCCCCTGTTCGGAAAAGGCTTGGCCCTAGCCCTTCTTCAGCTTGCGGATCGCGTCTTCCAGCGGCCGCTCCGCGTCGAAGTAGTCGCTCCAGGCCTGGGTCTTCTTCAGCAGGGCGGGCGCCGTCCGCACGGTCCATTTCCGGGGATCGAGGCCCGGCTTCACCTGGTTCCAGGTCAGCGGGAACGAGACCGGGGCAAGCGGTCGGCCGCGCGGCGACAGCGGCGCGACCGCCGTCGACATGCGGTCGTTGCGCAGATAGTCGAGGAAGATCCGCCCCTTGCGCTTGGCCTTGGCCATGTTGACCACGTAGCGGTCGGGCGCGTCGGCGGCGATCGCCAGGCAGACGTCCTGGGCGAACTTCTTGGCGGTGGGCCAGTCCATCTTGCCCTTGCCGTCGGCCAGCGGGGTGACGACGTGCAGGCCCTTGCCGCCGGTGGTCTTGCAGAAGGCGGCGAGGCCAAGGCTTTCCAGGCGCGCCTTGACCGTCCGCGCGCCCTCGATGACCCGTTCGAACGACAGGCCTTCGTCGGGATCGAGGTCGAAGACAAGGCGGCCCGGGACCTCCGGCTGAAACGGCTGGCAGTTCCAGGGGTGGAGCTCGAGCGCCGCGACCTGGGCCAGCGCGATCAGCGCCTCGATGCGATCGACCTGCAGGTAAGGCTTGTGGTCGCCGAACACCTGCACTTCGCTGATCAGGGCTGAGGCGCCCTTGCCGGCATGGCGCTGGAAGAACCGCTCGCCGCCCTCGATGCCGTCGGGCCAGCGGACGATCGAACAGGGCCGGCCCTTGAGGTGCGGCATCATCCAGGGGCCGATCGTCTCCAGGTAATGGGCGAGGTCCAGCTTGGTGACCGGCTTCCCATCCCCGCCGTCGGGCCACAGGGCCTTGTCGGGGCTGGAGAGGCGCACGCCGAGGACGACAGGGCTCCGCCCGCCCCTGGACTTCGTCGGGGCGGCGGCCCGGCCGGCCGGGCGCGGCTTCGGTTCGGCTTCGACGGTGTCGACCGGCGCTGGGCGCTCGGCCTCCACCTCGGCGGCCGGTTTGTCCTCGCGCAGCCCCTTGAAGGCGCCCTGGCGGACCATGCCAGAGCCGGTGAAGCCCGCGAACTCGATCTCGGCGACGAGGACCGGCCTCGCCCAGTGCGTGTCGGCGCCCTTGCGCGGCGCGGCGGGGCCCTTGAACGGACTGTCTGCGGCCTCGACGGCTTCCAGCCGCGGCAGCACGCGCCGCACGGTCTCGCGCCCGAAGCCCGTGCCCACCTTGCCGGTGTAGACGAGCTTGTCGCCGCGGTGGACGCCCACCAGCAGGGCGCGCAACTGGCCGCGCTCTCCGGTCCAGCCGCCGATCACCACCTCGTGCCCGGCGCGGCACTTGGCCTTGACCCAGTCCTCGCCGCGCCCGGAGCGATAAGGGGAGCCAAGCCGCTTGGAGACGATGCCTTCCAGCGACATGCGGCAGGCAGACTGCAGCACCGCATCGCCCGCCGTCTCGAAGTGTTCGACGAAGCGGACGCGCGGCCCGGTCACCCCCGCCGCCTCCAGCAAGCTCTTCAGCCGCGCCTTGCGCTCGTGCAGGGGCCGCTGGCGCAGGTCCTCGCCCTGGGCGAACAGCAGGTCGAAAACGAAGAAGACGAGGTCGGAGGTCTTGCCGTCGGCCAGCGCCGCCTGCAGCGCGGGGAAGTCCGGCGCGCCGTCCGGATCGAGCGCGCAGGCCTCCCCGTCGACGATGCAGTCCGGCAGGCGCTCGGCGGCGCGGGCGATGTCCCTGAACTTCTCCGTCCAGTCGAGCCCCTTGCGGGTCTTCAGGGTGGCCCGGCCGTCCTGCACGCGCAGCTGCAGGCGGTATCCGTCGAACTTGATCTCGTGGCCCCAGCCCTCTCCCTGCGGCGGGCGGTCGACCGACTTGGCGAGCTCGGGGGCGATGAAGCCGGGCAGGGCGGCGGCGCGGACCTTCGGAGCCGGCGGCGCGCGCAGTGCGACGGGCTTGGGAGCCTCCGTCTCCGCCCGGTTCGATCGCCAGACCGCCTTGGCCGAGGCGCGGCGCCTGCCCCCGGTCATGAATGGCGTCGGACCCTTGCCCTTGCCGGCGGCGATCTCTTCCAGGCTGCGGCCGGAGGCGACGGAGGTGGTCTCCTGATCGGTGATCGCCGAGCCGGAATCCTCCACCGACCAGCCGTCGTGGTGCTTGATCAGCAGCCAGTTGTCGCGCCGCTCGCGCTCGCGTCGCTTCATCCGAACGAGCACGAACGAGCCGTTCAGCCGCTCCCCCTCCAGGCGGAATTTGAAGTCCCCCTTGCGGAGCATGGCGTGCGGATCGCCCTCCGGCTCCCAGTAGCCGCGATCCCACAGCATGACCGCGCCGCCGCCATACTGGCCCTCGGGGATCGTGCCTTCGAAGTCGCCGTAGTCCAGGGGGTGGTCCTCGACCTCGACGGCGAGCCTGCGTTCGTGCGGGTCGAGCGAAGGGCCTTTGGTCACCGCCCACGACTTGAAGACCCCGTCCAGTTCCAGGCGGAAGTCATAGTGCAGGCGCGTCGCCGCGTGCTTCTGGATGACGAAGCGGAGGCGGTTCGAAGGTTTCGTCTTTTCCGCGCCCTTCGGCTCGGCTGTCTTTCCGAAGTCCCGCATGGAGCGGTAGCGGTCGAGGGGATCCTTGCTGGCCATCGCGCCGTCAGCTCGCCAGCGCGGGCCGGCGCTCCTCGGCGCCGCGGAGGGCGTCCACGAAGGCGTCGCGCCAGGCGGTGACGTCCTCGGTCTGGACGTTGTCGAACAGCGCGCTCCAGCGGCGGACGCGCTCGGGCTTGTCCATGGCGAGCGCCCGCTTCAGCGCGTCGGCGATGTCGTCGGGGCTGTTCGGATTGACCAGCAGCGCCTCCTTCATCTGGCGCGCGGCGCCGGCGAACCGCGACAGGATGAGCACGCCCGGGTCGTCGGGGTTTTGCGAGGCCACGAACTCCTTGGCGACCAGGTTCATCCCGTCGCGCAAGGGGGTGACGAGCCCGACGCGGGCGGCGCCGTAGATGCCGGCCAGTTCGTCGCGGCGGTAGTTCTTGTTGACGTACCGGAATGGGTTCCAGTCGACGTCGGCGAATTCGCCGTTGATGCGGCCCGAGA
>JAGWSE010000224.1 GCA_028869395.1 Alphaproteobacteria bacterium
ACGTTCCGGCGGGAGACGTCGCCCAGGGTGACGATCACCCGCAGGCGGGGCAGGGCGGCGATGCGGGCGGTCAGGAACGGCCGGCAGTTGGCCTCTTCCGCGGTCTCCGGCTTGTTGCCGGGCGGGGCGCAGCGGACCGCGTTGGTGATCATGCAGTCCACCAGTTGCAGACCGTCGTCGGGACGGGCGGCGTAGGTTCCGCTGGCGAAGCCGAGCTTCAGAAGGGTCTCGTAGAGCAGCACGCCGGCATAGTCGCCGGTGAAGGGCCGGCCCGTGCGATTGGCGCCGGTCCGTCCGGGCGCGAGGCCCACAACGAGCAGCCGCGCCTCGGGATCGCCGAACGAGGGCGCGGCGCCGTTGAACCAGTCGGGATGGGCGGCGCGGTTGTCGTCGCGGTAGGCGACGAGCCTGGGGCAGATGGGGCAGTCGCGTGCGGGCTCGGGCGGGCAGACCGCCGGTGTCGGCCGCACGTCAGGCTTCGGCATCGGCCTCGTCGCCGGCGCGGTCGCGCCCGTACTCGCGCTCGTGGGCGCGGCTTTCCTGGATGAACCTGGGCAGCCGCGAAGGCCGGCCGATGATCTCGGCGAGGTCGGCGAGGTCCACGAAGTTGTCGGCCTGGCGCCTGAGGTCGTCGGAGGCCATGGGCGGGGTGGACTTCACGGTGGAGACGACCGTCACCCGCGCGCCCTTGCGCTGCACGGCCTCCACGAGGCAGCGGAAGTCGCCGTCGCCAGAGAACAGCACCAGATGGTCGGCCGCGCCGGACATCTCCATCATGTCGACGGCGATCTCGACGTCCATGTCGCCGCGCCAGCGCTTGCGGCCCTGGCTGTCGACGTATTCCCGCGCGGGCTTCGTCACCAGCCGGTAGCCGTTATAGTCGAGCCAGTCGACGAGCGGCCGGATCGGCGAATATTCCTGATCCTCGACCAGTGCGGTGTAATAGTAGGCGCGGATGAGGATGCCGCGCTTGCGGAACTCCTCGAGGAGCTTGCGGTAATCGATGTCGAAGCCCAGGCCCTTGGCGGCCGAATAGAGGTTCGCCCCGTCGATGAAGAGCGCCAGCCGGTCCGTGGGATAAAAAGTCATAAGTTCGAAATTCCTGAAATCGGGATCCGCTGAGCTCGACGACCTCGTCATCGTGGCTCTCGGCAGCAACATGGCCGGCGGGTTCGCTTCGTCCGAAGCGCTTCTGGAGGCTGCTCTGGCGCGGTTCCCTGGGGCTGGATTGCCTGTCATGGCCAGGTCGAGCTGGTGGCGCTCAGCCGCCTGGCCCGACCCTTCTGGCCCTGAGTATCGCAACGCCGTCGCGATTGTCGAGGCGCACAAGGACGCGCGAGGCGTGCTGGAGGCGCTTTTTTCCATCGAACAAGCGTTTGAAAGAACACGCGAAGCCCGAAACGCCCCCCGGACGCTCGATCTCGACCTCATCGCCTATGGCCGCGAGGTGTTCGATGCCCCGGACGGTGCGCCCGGTCTGATCCTGCCTCACCCCCGGGCGCACGAGCGCCGGTTCGTCATGGGGCCGCTGGCCGAGATCGCTCCGGCGTGGCGCCATCCGGTGCTTGGCCGAACGGCCGCGTCTCTGGCGGCCAGGGCGCAGGTGGGCCGCGACGCCACGCCGATCTGAAGTCGTTGCGTCACGCTCTCGTCGCATGGCGAAGTTTCCGCCGCCGATGAGTTCCTGCAATTACTCAAAACGGGGACTTCTATCGCAAATACAACCCATCGTTTATTGGCCGCGCCGCGCGCCTTCGTCAAACGACGCGCCCATGGAATGGCGTCCGCGGTCGACCCGCGATTCCCTTATCGGCATCCTGGCCGGGGTCCTGCTGGGCCTCGCCGTGGGCGGACTCGCCATCTGGGCGGCGGTGGCGATGCCCTGAGGGCGAGGCCATATCGTCCCGCGCCCCTTATGTGGCGTTGCACAATGAGCTCCGCGCCTTTATCTTCCCGGGTTCTCTCCCCGCGCTTCCGAGGACCCTATGGCTCGCGTCACCGTCGAAGATTGCATCGATAAGGTTCCCAACCGGTTCGGCCTCGTGCTGCTGTCGGCCCACCGCGCGCGCGCCATCTCGGCCGGTTCGCAGCTGATGGTCGACCGCGACAACGACAAGAACCCGGTCGTGGCGCTGCGCGAGATCGCCGACGACGTGGTCGATCCTGACGAGCTGCGCGAAGGCATCATCGGCACCCTGCAGCGCGTCGACGAGCGCTCCGAGGCCGAGGAAGAAGCCGAAACCCTGGCCCTGCTGGCCGATCCGACCCATACGCAGATGAGCGAGATGGAGCTGGTCCGCGCCCTGCAAAGCGACCGTGACGGCGGTCAGGAGGAGCGGTACTGAGCCTCGAAGGCGCAGACCCGCTGACCACCAGGACCGAGGCGGCGCCGATCCAGCCCGCCCCCGTGGCGAAGGACGGCCACGCGCCCAGGGCTAGGCCCCGCTTCCTTCGTCAATTCGAGCTGATCGAGAAGGTCCGCTCCTACGACCCGACCGCCGACGAGGCCCTGCTCAACAGGGCCTACGTCTACGCCATGCGCATGCACGGCGCGCAGAAGCGCGCCTCGGGCGATCCGTACTTCGCCCATCCCATCGAGGTGGCGGGCATCCTGACGGATTACCGGCTCGACACGGCCACCATCGTTACGGCGCTGCTGCACGACGTCATCGAGGACACGCCGGTCACCCGGGCCGAGATCGACGAACTGTTCGGCGGCGAGATCGGCGAGTTGGTCGAAGGGGTGACCAAGCTCTCGAAGCTCGAGCTCTCCTCCGAGACGCTCCGCCAGGCCGAGAACCTGCGGAAGTTCATCCTCGCCATCAGCAAGGACGTGCGCGTGCTGATGGTGAAGCTGGCCGACCGGCTGCACAACATGCGCACGCTGCAGCACATCAAGCAGGCGGCCAAGCGCGAGCGCATCGCCCGCGAAACCCTGGACATCTACGCCCCGCTCGCCCGCTCGATCGGCATGCACCGGATGACCACCGAACTGGAGGAGCTCGCGTTCGAGCACCTCAACCCGGTGGCGCACAACGCCATCTGCCGCAGGCTCGAAACACTGCGCCAGCAGCAGGGCGGGGCGGTCAGCCTGGTGTCCGGGGAGATCGCGGCCAAGCTGGAGACGGCTGGGATCCCGGCGCGCGTCTTTGGGCGCGAGAAGCATCCGTTCTCGATCTGGCGGAAGCTTCAGCGCAAGTCGATCGGCTTCTCGCAGCTGTCGGACATCTATGCGTTCCGGGTGATCGTCGACACAGAGGACGACTGCTATCGCGCGCTTGGGGTGATCCACCGCGCCTGGCCGTCGGTCCCCGAGCGGTTCAAGGATTTCATCTCGACGCCGAAGCGGAACAACTACCGCTCCTTGCACACCACGGTCGTGGGGCCGCGCGGCATGCGCATCGAGATGCAGATCCGCACCGAGGCCATGGACCTGGTCGCCGAGGAGGGCGTGGCCGCCCACTGGCGCTACAAGGATCAATCGTACGGCTTTGATATCGAACATCAAAAGGCGGCGGGCGGTCGAGACCCGCTGGTCAACCTGCGCCACCTCGTCCAGGTGCTGGAGCACGGCGGGGACGCTGAGGAACTCGTCGAGCACGCCAAGCTCGAAATGTACCTGGACCAGGTCTTCGTGTTCACGCCCAAGGGACAGCTCGTCAGTCTTCCGCGCGGGGCGATGCCGCTCGATTTCGCCTACGCCGTCCACACCGACATCGGCGACACGACGGTCGGCGTGAAAATCAACGGCGAGCTCAAGCCGCTGCGCACCGTGCTTTCCAACGGCGACGTGGTGGAGGTCATCCGCGGCGGCAAGCCCGCCGTGCCGCCGGACTGGCGTTCGCTTACCGTCACCGGCCGTGCGCGCTCCGCCATCCGCCGCCACATTCGCCAGACGGAGAAGGAAGAGTTCACGAGGCTCGGTCGCGCTACGGTCCAGCAAACCTTCGAGAGCGTCGACAAGACGTTGAAGGACATCTCGCTACGTCCTGCGCTGGACCGCTTCGCCGTGCCGACGGAAGACGAGCTCTTCGAGGCGGTCGGGCGCGGCCGCGTGGCGCCGCCCCAGGTGCTGGACGCCATCTTCCCGGGCCTGAAGGCCGCCGAGCGAGAGGTCGCCGCGGCGCGCCGCCATATCGCCGGCGGCAAGGAAGCGAGGCTCTACGTCCGCGGCGGCGGGCTGACGCCCGGGGTCTCGATCAACTTCGGGGAATGCTGCTCGCCGGTGCCCGGCGACCGCATCGTGGGAATCCTGGAGAGCGACGGCCGAGGCCTCACGGTCCACACGATCGACTGCGAGACGCTCGCCCAGTACGAAGATCGCGAGGAGCTCTGGCGCGACCTGCAGTGGACACCGGAAGCGGAGCGCAACGCCATCGCCCGCGCCCGCCTCACCGCCACCATCCGTAACGCCCCCGGCGTGCTGGGCCAGGTGTGCACGGTGATCGGGGAGGCTGGCGGCAACATCGTGAACCTCAGGATGCACCACCGTCAGAAGGACTTCTTCGACGTGGACATCGACGTCGATGTCAGTGACGCGCGCCACCTCACGCACATCGCCGCCGCGCTCAGAGCCAACCCGAGCGTCGAGACGGTCGACCGGGCGAAGGCCTAGCCTTCCGATCCATCCCGAACCGCATTATTTCGGACGCCATGAACACCGAAGACGTCCTGAACGAGTTCCGCGGCGCTGGCGCGCTGCGCGAAGGCCATTTCATCCTGGCTTCGGGCCGCCATTCGCCGATCTTCCTGCAGAAGAACCTGGTCTTCCAGTATCCTGATCGCACCGCCCGGCTCTGCAAGGCCCTGGCCGAGAAGATCGAGGCCGCATTCGGCAAGCCCGATGTCATTGTGGCTCCCGCTGTGGGCGCGATCATTCCGGGGTACGAGACCGCCCGCTGGCTGGGCGTGCCGGCGATCTATGTCGAGCGTGAGGAGGGCAAGTTCAAGCTTCGCCGCGCCTTCAGGATCGCGAGGGGGGCAAAGGTCGTCGTCGTCGAAGACGTGATCACCACCGGCGGCTCGTTCCGCGAGGCCGTCGAGCCGATCGAGGCGGCGGGCGGAACGGTGCTCTGTTGCGCCTGCCTGGTCGACCGCTCCGGCGGCCGGGCCGACGTGGGCTTTCCGCTGGTGGCGTTGGCGACGGTCGATGTGCCGTCCTACGCTCCGGACGAGATCCCGCCGGATCTGGCGGCGGTCCCCGCCGAGGAGCCGGGCTCCAAGAGGCTGAAGGGATGACCCGTATCCGGTTGGGCGTGAACATCGACCACGTGGCGACCGTGCGGAATGCGCGCGGGGCCAGCTATCCTGATCCGGTGCGCGCGGCCGAACTGGCGCTCGCCGCCGGCGCGGACGGGATCACCGCTCACCTTCGCGAGGACCGCCGCCACATCTCCGACGCCGACATCGACGCCCTCGCCGCGATCACCCGCCGGCGCGGACGGCCGCTGAATCTCGAAATGGCGGTCACGCCCGAAATGGAGCAGGTCGCGCTCGCCCATCGCCCCCACGCCGCCTGCCTGGTGCCCGAGCGGCGTGAAGAGGTCACCACCGAGGGGGGACTCGACGTCGCCAAGGGCCACAACGCCATCGCGCCGGTCATCGCGCGGCTCATGGGCGCCGGCATCCGCGTCTCCTGCTTCATCGATGCGGATCTCGCGCAGGTCGCTGCGGCGAAGTCGGCGGGCTCGGCGGTGGTCGAACTCCACACCGGCGCCTATTGCGACGCGGTGCGCGAGCGCTCGACGGAAACTTCGGCGCTGTTCGACAAGCTGCGCGCCGCGGCGGCCGAAGCGGCGCGCCTGGGCCTAGAAGTGCATGCCGGCCACGGGATCGACTACGAGACGGTGAAGCCCATCGCCGCGATTCCCGAGGTCGCCGAGCTCAACATCGGCCATTTCCTGATCGGCGAGGCTATCTTCATCGGGCTGGGCCCGGCCATCCAGCGGATGCGGGCGCTTATGGACGAAGCCAGAGCGACGAGGGCGGCTTGATCATCGGCATCGGCTCGGATCTCTCCGACATCCGTCGGATCGAGACGAGCCTCGAGCGCTTCGGGGAGCGGTTCACCCACCGCTGCTTCACCGACGTGGAGCGCGCACGATCCGAGCGCAAGCCCGATCGCGCCGCCTCCTACGCCAAGCGCTTCGCGGCCAAGGAAGCCTGCGCCAAGGCGCTGGGCACCGGAATCCGCCGCGGTGTGTTCTGGCGCGACATGGGCGTGGTGAACATGCGTTCCGGTCAGCCGACCATGACGCTGACGAACGGCGCGGCCGCCCGCCTCGCCGAGATCACGCCGGCGGGGCA
>JAGWSE010000008.1 GCA_028869395.1 Alphaproteobacteria bacterium
CTGGCCGAGGCCAAGGCGCCGCCGTCCGTCGCCGATCAGTTCGAGGCGACGCTCGTCTGGTTCGACGACGAGCACATGCTGCCCGGCCGGCCCTACCTGATGAAGCTCGGGACGCGCACGGTCTCGGCGCAGGTCACCGAGCCCAAGTACAAGGTCAATGTGAACACCCTCGAGCACCTGGCCGCCAAGCGCCTGGAACTCAACGAGATCGGGGTGGTGAACCTCTCGACCGACGCCCCCGTCGCCTTCGATCCCTACGAGGAGAACAAGGACCTCGGCGGCTTCATCCTCATCGACCGGATCTCCAACCGCACCGTCGGGGCGGGCCTGCTGCACTTCGCGCTAAGGCGCAGCCAGAACATCCACTGGCAGGCGCTCGACGTCGACAAGGGCGCGCGGGCGGGGCTCAAGAGCCAGCGCGGCCAGGTGGTCTGGTTCACGGGGCTTTCCGGCGCCGGCAAATCGACCATCGCCAACCTGGTCGAGAAGAAGCTGCACGCCGAGGGCAAGCACACCTACCTGCTCGACGGCGACAACGTCCGCCACGGGCTCAACAAGGACCTCGGCTTCACCGAGGAGGACCGGGTCGAGAACATCCGCCGGGTGGCCGAGGTCGCCAAGCTGATGGTGGACGCCGGCCTGATCGTCCTGGTCTCCTTCATCTCGCCGTTCCGCGCCGAGCGGCGGATGGCCCGCGAGTTGCTGGAGCCCGGCGAGTTCGTCGAGGTCTTCGTCGACACGCCGCTCGCCGTCGCCGAGGACCGCGACGTGAAGGGGCTCTACGCCAAGGCCCGCGCCGGCGAGCTGAAGAACTTCACGGGCGTGGATTCCCCCTACGAGCCGCCGGAGCACGCCGAGATCCGCATCGACACCACGAAGCTCCAGCCCGACGCCGCTGCCGAGGAGATCGTGCACTGGCTGGAACGCGGATTTGATCGGCCCGACTGACAGCTTGGCCGGAACCGTTGCGCACGGCAGCGGTTAAGCCACTGTCCTGGCCAGGCCAGGCCAAGCCCCTCGAGTCCCCGACCCGGCGGACTGCCGTTGCAGCCGCCGGGTCCTTTTTCACCGCCGCCCCACGTCCAGGAAGTCGCGGGCGCTGAAGTCCTTCGGCGCGGCCACCTCGACGATCGGGTCGTCGCGATCGTCGAACTCGAGCCGGAGCGCCTTCGTCATCACCGCATGCATGTCGTAGAGGCAGGTGATGTAGGTCAGTTCGAGGATCTCCTCGTCGGAGAGGAAGGTCTTCAGCTTGTCCACGACCGCATCGGGCGTGCGCCCCGCCTGCAGCGACAGGCAGTCGGCATAGGCCAGCACCGCCCGTTCCTTCTCGTCGAAGCAGTCGGCCACCTGCCAGTGCGGTACCGCGGCGATCTTCGCCTCAGGGCACTTCAGCCCGCGCAGCGACTTGCAGTGCTGCGAGAAGACGAACTGGCAGGCCTTCGTCCAGCCCACCCGCGTCTGGGCGAGCTCGCGCAGCAGCGGATCCAGCTTGCGGGCGGGATTGCGATAGAGGGCGAAGCCGCGGTTGGCGTGCTCCAGCACGTCGGGCACGAGGGCGAAGACCGTCCACCAGTCGCCGCGGGTGCCGGTGGAGGTGCCGGGCTCCTTCACGGGGTCGCGGTCCTGGAAGAGCAGGTCGTAGGTGCGCTTGACGACGTCGCTGTCGGCCTCGGCGCGGGAGACCTGGCGCAGGCGGGGCATGGGCCTACTCCGCGGGCTCGCCGACGCGGCTCGCGGCCCGGGCGGGCGCGTGCGCCACGTCCTCCGGCCGGAAGTCGCGAAGGGTGGCTGCGAACTCCAGCATGATCCCGTTCGGGTCGCGGAAGTAGACCGAGCGGATCCAGACGCCCGGGTGCATGTCCCGGCTGACGCCCGCCGGGCTGTCGTCGTGGTTCACCACCACCGGCGCCGAGACCTGGACGCCCTTGGCCTTCAGCCGCTCGATCGAGCCTTCCAGCTCCGCCTCGTCCAGGTGGAAGGCCACGTGGTTCATCGAGCCCACCGCCGAGAGGGGCTTGGCCGGGAAGTCGGCGACCGAGGCCACTCCCGGCGCCGCGGGCGGGGCGTCCGCCCACCAGAAGAAGGCGAGCAGCGAGCCGCCGCCGCAATCGAAGAAGAAGTGCTGCCCGCCGCCGGGCAGCGCCACGGTCTTCACGAGCGGCATGCCGAGCGCCTCGGTGTAGAAGCGCACGGTCTCGGCCATGTCCCGGCAGACCAGCGCCAGGTGGTTGATGCCCTTGGTCTTCATGACGTCCTCCCTTCGGAGGTTTGGGGTTGTTCTCAGAACGCCAGCACGATCTTTCCGAAATGCGCGCCACCCTGCATCGCCTGGAACGCGGCGCGCGCTTCGGTCCAGGGAAACACCTTGTCCACGACCGGGCGGATGCGGTGCTGCTCCATGGCCCGGCACATCTCCTCGAACATGTCGCGCGAGCCGACCGACAGGCCCTGCAGCTTGGCCGAATTGCCGATCAGGCTCGCCGGGTTGAATGGATTCCCCTGCCCCGCCACCACGCCGATGATGGCGATGTGGCCGCCGATCTTCACCGCGCGCATCGACTGCTCGATGGTGCCAGCGCCGCCGACCTCCAGGATCGCATCGGCGCCGACGCCGCCGGTCGCCTCGCGCACGGCCTTCGACCACTCGGGGGCCTGCTTGTAGTTCACCAGATGGTCGGCCCCGAGCGCCTTGGCGCGCTCCAGCTTCTCGTCGGAGGACGAGGTGATGATCGTCCGGCAGCCCGCGGCATGGGCGAACTGCAGGCCGAAGATCGAGACCCCGCCGGTCCCCTGCAGGACCACGCAATCCCCGGGTTTCAGCCGCGCGTCCTCGAACAGCGCCCGCCACGCCGTGAGCGCCGCGCAGGGCAGCGTCGAAACCTCCTCGTCGGAGAGGAACTCGGGGACCTTCGAGACGCCCTCCTGGCTGAAGGTCGCCAGCTCGCGGCCGGCGCCGGGGATCGGGAAGCCGAGCGAGGTGGATAGCTTGGCCAGCGTCGGCGGCCCGGAGATCCAGCCCTGGAAGAAGAGGGTCGCGACCCGGTCGCCGGGCTTCACCCGTGTGACGCCCTCGCCCACCGCCTCCACCACGCCGCAGCCGTCGGAGAACGGCGTGATCGGGCCACCCATGCCGGGGGCGCGGCCATAGATCCCGTTCACCATGAGAAGGTCGCGGTAGTTCAGCGACACCGCCCGCATGCGGACCAGCACCTCGCCGGGACCCGGCGACGGATCGGGCGCCTCCACCAC
>JAGWSE010000225.1 GCA_028869395.1 Alphaproteobacteria bacterium
CTCTTCGGCATCGCCAACCACGACAACATGGGCGGTCTCTTCCGCAACGCCGCCGCTTTCGGCGCGGACGCGGTGCTGATCGATGCAGCCTCGTGCGATCCCCTCTATCGCAAGGCTATCCGCGTTTCGGTCGGCGCGACGCTGACCGTTCCCTTCGCGCGAGTGGGCGCCGCCGCCCAGAGCGTCGAGGCGCTGGCGGCGGCCGGGTTCGAGCTGATCGCGCTGTCGCCTTCGGGGCGCAATGCTTTGGCGGACCTCGCCGCCGCGCCTCGCCAGGCCGCCCTGTTCGGGGCCGAGGGGCCAGGGCTTGGCCCCGAGGTGGTGGCGCGCTCGAGAACGGTGGCGATCCCCATGGCCGGGGGCTTCGATTCCCTGAACGTGGCGACGACCAGCGGCATCGTCCTGCACCGGCTGGCGGAGCTTCGCGGGGCCCTTAAAGCCTAGCTTAACCCGCCCCTGCCATGCTGCTGCGCAACAGACGCAGAGATGTTCAGGGGGGGTGATGGCGGCTCGGAAGACGCGACAGCCCGGCTTTGCGCCGGCGCCCGCCGGCTTCGAGCAATCCGCCGCCGTCTTCGGGCGACTGACGCGCCTGGCCGAAGCCCTGCTCGCGCCGAGCCGCGCCCAGATCACCGTCCTGACCGACGGCCATCCCTGGCGCAGCCACGACCCCGACGGGAACCTCGGCCCCAAGGCGACCCTCACGGAGATGGCCGTCGCGCGCAGGCGCGCCATATGGGTGACGGACGCCCGGCGTCATCCCCGGTTCCGCGACAGTGCCTTCGTCACCGGCCGTCCCTTCCTGCGCACCGTCGTCGCCGCCCCGATCCGCCTGGCCGACGGATCCATCCCCGGCGCGCTGTGCGTGGGCACGAAGATCGTCCATCGCCGCGATCCCGAGATCGAGCAGCGCCTGCAGGACATCGCCGACCTCTGCGCGGACGAGTGGCGACGGGTCCAGATCCAGCGCGCCCAGGAAGCCTCGCACCAGGAAAGCGAGGCGGTCCGGCGCATCCTGCGCTCCATCATCGACAACGCGCCGCTTTCGCTGATCATGCTCGATCGACAGCTGCGCATCCTCGCCTCGAGCCAGCGCTGGCTGGAGTCGGTCAGGCTCAAGCGGCGCGACGCGATAGGGCGGACCCTCGCCGAAATCCTGCCCCAGGGCGAGGCGTGGACTCCCAACTTCCAGCGATGCCTGGCGGGCGAAGCCATGGCCTTCGACCGCAGCCGCGTCGAGTTCCCGGACGGGTCAGTGCAGTGGGTCCGCTCGGAGCTGACCCCGTGGCGCGACGCCTCGGGCCAGGTAGGCGGCGTCCTGATCGGCGCTCACGACATCACCGACGTCGTGGAGGCCCTCGAACGCGCCGAGCGCTCCGAAGAGCGGCTGAAGCTCGCCCTCGAGATCGCCGACATCCACGTCTGGGAGATGGACTACCTCCGCCGCGAGCTCATCAAGGAAGGCGCCGAGGACACGTTCTTCGACAGGCCGAAGACCTACAAGGACCTCCTGACCGACATCTGGGGCAGCATCGATCCGCGCGACCGGCCGATGGCCATGGCCGCCTGGGACGCCCATGCGCGCGGGGAGGGGAGTTATCGCCCGGAATACCGGGTCGCGCGAAAGGACGGCCGGGAAGTCTGGGCGGCCGGCTCCGTGCGCCTGCTGCTCGACGACGAGGCCAGGCCCATCCGGATGGTGGGGGCCCTGCAGAACATCACAGCCCGCAAGCGCACCGAGCTGGCGCTGGTGAAGGCGAAGGAGGAGGCTGAGGCCGCGACGCGGGCCAAGAGCGCCTTCCTCGCCACCATGAGCCACGAGATCCGCACGCCGCTCAACGGCGTGCTGGGCATGGCGCAGGCCATGGCCCGCGACGAACTCACCGCCACCCAGCGCGACCGGCTGGACGTCATCCGCCAGTCGGGCGAGTCCCTGCTCGCCATCCTCAACGACGTGCTGGACCTCTCGAAGATCGAGGCGGGGAAGCTCCACCTCGAACAGGCCGAGTTCGACATGGGAGAGCTTGCGCGGGCGGCGCACGCCACCTTCGCCGCGACCGCCCAGGCCAAGGGCCTCGACTTCAGGCTCGACATCACGCGAGCCGCGCGTGGCGCCTTCGTGGGCGACAGCGTGCGCGTGCGCCAGATCCTCTACAACCTGGTCTCGAACGCCCTGAAGTTCACCGAGGCGGGCTCGGTCGCGATCAAGGTCGGCCGCAAGGGCGGCGCCCTGGTGCTGACGGTGAGCGACACCGGCATCGGCATTGCGCCCGATAAGCTCGCCTCGCTGTTCCAGAAGTTCGAGCAGGCCGACCCCTCCACGACGCGCCGGTATGGCGGCACGGGCCTGGGGCTCGCGATCTGCCGGGACCTGGCCGAGATGATGGGGGGCGGCATCTCCGCCGCCTCGGAGCCGGGGAAGGGCGCCGTCTTCACGGCGCGCCTGCCATTGGCGAAAGCGGAGCGACCGGCGACGGCGCGGCCCACGCGACGCAAGCGCGCCGAGCCCGCCGACGGCTTCGAAGGCCGCGCCCTGCGCGTTCTGGCCGCCGAAGACAACGGCATGAACCAGCTCGTGCTGAAGACCCTGCTGGCCCAGATCGGCGTCGAGCCGGTCGTGGTGGGCGACGGGCGGGCCGCGGTGGCCGCCTGGGAGGCCGAGCCCTGGGACCTGATCCTTATGGACGTCCAGATGCCCGAGATGGACGGGCCGACCGCGACCGCCATCATCCGCGCCCGGGAGGCGGCGGAGGGCCGGCCGCGGACGCCGATCGTGGCGCTCACGGCCAACGCCATGGACCACCAGGTGCTCGAGTATCGCGCGGCCGGCATGGACGCCTTCGTCGCCAAGCCGATCGAGGCCGGCCGTCTGTTCGAAGCGGTCCTGGCCGCGGCGGACCAGGCGCAGGCGACGGCGGGGAACGCCGCCGCCTGACGGCGGCAGGCCTCAGGCGGCCGCCCGGACCCGGGTCTCGGGGACATTGCGCTCGATGTGCGCCGCGAAGGCTTGCGCCAGGCCGCGCAGGAACTCGCCCGTCGCTTCTTTGGCCAGCTCCCCCCGCTCGTCGAACAGGGCCGCCGTGTCGCCGATGTAGGCTTCCGGCTGGCCGAGCAGCGGCATGTTGAAGAAGGACAGCGCCTGGCGAAGGTGGTGGTTGGCGCCGAAGCCGCCCAGCGCGCCCATGGACGTCGAGATGACCAGGCCCGGCTTCTCGTTCCAGACCGCCTTGCCCCAGGGCCGGGAGCCCACGTCGATGGCGTTCTTCAGGAAGCCGGGAACGGAGCGGTTGTACTCGGGCGTGACGAAGAGCACGGCGTCGGCCCCGGCCACCTCGTCGCGGAAGCGCGACCAGGCCGCGGGGGGCGTTTCGGTCTCGAGGTCCTGGTCGTAATGCGGCAGGTCGCCGATCTCGACGATGCTGAACGCGAGGTTTCCGGGCGCGAGGGCTGCGAATGCGCGGGCGAGCTTGCGGCTCGCAGAGTCCTTGCGAAGGCTGCCGACGAGGACGGCGACGTTGCGGGTCTGGGTCACGGAATTTCTCCCCTCTGGTGACAGGGGTGAGATGAGCCTTGTCGAGGCCGTTGATAATCCGCCCGCATTGGATAAGTACTCTTCCGATCAGGAAACAATGCCATGGACCGGATCGACGAGATCTCCGCCTTCGCCGCCGTCGCTGACGCTCGCAGTTTCACCCAGGCCGCGAGGCGCCTGGGCGTCTCGAGCGCCCAGGTCTCGAAGCTGGTCGCCCGTCTTGAGGACCGGCTCGGCGCACGGCTTCTGAACCGCACCACCCGGGACGTCTCGCTCACCGACACCGGACGCGCCTACCTCGACCGCGCGCGCTCTGTGCTGGACGACTTCGAGGCGCTGGAAAGCTCGGTGCGCGACGAGAATGGCCCGCGCGGCGTCCTGCGCATCTCGGCGCCCGTGGCGTTCGGCGCGCTCGAGCTCAATCCGGCGCTGCTCGACTTCGCGCAGGCCTGTCCCGAGGTCTCGCTCGAGGTTTTCTATGCCGATCGGATGGTCAACCTCGTCGACGAGGGGTTCGACGTGGGCGTTCGCATCGGCCGGCTCGCCGATTCGTCGCTGATCGCCCGCAAGCTCGCGCCGGTGCGGTTCGTGACCTGCGCCTCGCCCGCCTATCTGCAGGCGCACGGGGTCCCGCAGACGCCGGCGGACCTGGCGGCCCACGAGGCGATCATCGACCTCAATGGCGGCGATCCCTACGTCTGGGGCTTCGGCATAGGGGGCGAGTGCATGGAAGCGCGGGTCCATGGCCGGCTGCGGTTCGCGAGCCCCGAGGCCTGCCTGGGCGCCGCGGAGCGGGGCTTAGGCATTGCGCGCGCGCCGGCTTTCGTGGCGTCGGATCGGCTGCGGAGCGGGACCCTGACCCCGCTGCTTTGCAGCTTCGAGCCGCAGACCGTCTACGTCCACGCCGTCTATCCGCACGCGCGCCATCTCGCGCCCAAGGTCCGGGTGTTCGTCGATTTCCTCGCCGAGAGGTTTGCGGGCGAACCCGAATGGCATCGAGGCTGGGGTCACGCGTTAGGCGTCTGAAGGGAGCCCCCATGCCCGTGCGCAAAGTCTCGCCGGACGCCGACGACCTGAGGCTTTACCTCAAGAAGGTCCTGATCACCGTCGGCGTTCTGATCCTGGCGCTGATCCTGCTGCGCTGGCGCCAGGTGTTCCTGCTGGCCTTCGGCGCGGTGATGATCGCCGTCATGCTGCGCGCGGTCGCCAATCCGATCGCCAGGCGGACGCCGCTCAATCCCGCTGGCTCGCTTGCGGTCGCCGGCGTCCTCGTCCTTGCGCTTGTAGCGCTCGCTGTCTGGTTCGTGGGCGCGGAAGTCGCGGCCCAGTTCGACCAGCTCTCTCAGATCCTGCCGAAGGCCTGGGGCGCGACGCAGGACTACCTTGCGCGGTTCGGGGCCGGGCAGTGGCTGTTGGACCGGCTGCAGGAGGCGCGGGCGGATCACCGTGTCGCGCCAAGCCTCGGCACGGTGGCGGGCCATGCGGCGCGGATCACGCGCATCAGCCTCGATGTCCTGGCCGACCTGGCCCTGGTGATCATCGCCGGCATCTATTTCGCGGTGCAGCCCGAGCTTTATCGCCGCGGGCTGTTGCGCCTTTTTCCGGACGGATCGCGCAACCGCATCTCCGATGCGATGGAGGAGATCGCCACCTCGCTTCGCAAATGGCTGATCGGCACGGGCATCGCCATGCTCGGCATGGGGGTGCTGGTGGCGGCGGGAACGGCGCTGCTCGGCCTGCCGGCGCCGCTGGCGCTGGGCCTGGTGGCCGGCCTGGCCGAGTTCGTGCCTATCCTGGGGGCGATCATCTCGGCGATCCCCGGCCTGCTGCTGGCGGGGACCCGGGACGGCCAGACTGTGATCTGGACGCTGGTGTTCTATCTCGCCGCGCACCAGTTCGAAGGCGAGGTGCTGATCCCGCTCATCCAGAGGCGCGTGGTCTCCGTGCCGCCGGCGCTGACCCTGTTCTCGGTCCTGGCCTTCGGCCTCTTGTTCGGACCGCTGGGCGTGATCCTGGCCACCCCGCTGGCGGTGGTCCTCCTGGTCCTGATCCGACGCTTCTACCTCCACGAGGACGTAGACGTCGGGCGTTAGGAAGACGAGGCGTTGGAACGGGCGCCTAGCGGCCTGATTTCGCGGCCTTCCGCTCCGCCAGGAACGCGGCCATCGCGCGCCTCGGAGCCTCCGAGCGGTAGGTCTCCTCGAAGGCGTCGGCGCCTGCCTCGATGGCGGCGGACATCGGCAGCTCCTCCCATCGCCGCATCAGCGCCTTCTGCGCCCGCACGGCGCGGGGCTCCGCGTCGAGCAGGGACGTGGCGAGGGTCTCGATCCCCAGGTCCAGTTCCTCGGCGGGATAGACCGCTTCGACCAGGCCCCAGCGCTGCGCGTCGTGGGCGGTGAAGGTTTCGCCGGTCATCAGCATCCAGCGCGCCCGTCCCCAACCGACCAGCGCCGGCAAGAGGGCCGCCTCCACGACGGAGGGCAGCCCGAGCTTCACCTCAGGCATCCCGAGCACCGCGCGCGCGGAGGCGACGCGCAGGTCGCACGCGGCTGCGATCTCCAGGCCGGCGCCCAGGCAATAGCCGTCGATCCGGGCGATCACCGGAACGGGCAGGTCGCGGATCGCCTGGCAGCACCCGTGCACCTTCTCGATGAAGGCCCGCGCCGCCGCGGGGGAGGCGAGTTGCGCCATCTCGTCGATGTTGGCGCCGCCGATGAACGCCCTCTCGCCCGCGCCGGTCAGGACGGCGCAACGCAGCCCCTCGTCGGCGGCCAGTTCGCGGAATGCGTGGGCGAACGCATCCATCGCCTCGCCGGTCAGGCTGTTGAGCTTGGCGGCGTTGTCGACGGTGACGAAGGCGATGCGCCCCCGCTGACGTTTCTCGGTGCGGACCTGGACGTAGGAGATCATTGTTCAGTTGGCGCTTTGGTGCTCTCCTGGCGGGGTGGGAGGAATAAGAACATGGCCGACGGCAATATCACCAAGGACATTCTCTACGACGCCGTGGCGCCGAACGATTTCGAGTCGATGCTCGAACTCGACCGATACGGCGCCCGCTCGACCGCGTTCGACAAGATCATCTCGGCCACGCACGACCATTTCTGGGATCCGCTGGATCCCAAGTACATCGACTTCTCCGAACCCTGGGACATGGACAATGAGCCGCTGCTGGCGGACGACCAGGTGCTGAGCCTGGGCATCCCCTACGTGCGCGAGCATCTGGAGAAGACTGGGCAGAAGGCCAAGTTCATCAACGAGATGGCGCTCTGGAACTTCTCGTCCATCCTGCATGGCGAGCAGGGCGCGCTCAACCTGTCGGCCTCGCTGTGCCACGTGCTGAAGGACCAGGGCGCGCAGGAGTACGCCGCCAACCAGACGCGCGAGGAAGCCCGTCACGTCACGGCGTTCGCCCGCTACATAAAGGCGCGCTGGGGCCGGCCGCGGCCCTGCGGGGCGACGCTTCAGGCGCTCCTCGTGGAGATCATCCACGCCCCGGAGGTCTACAAGAAGATCATTGGCATGCAGATGCTGGTGGAGGGCCTGGCGATGGGCGCCTTCGCCACCGGCTTCCAGCAGAACCGCGATCCGCTGGCCCGCAAGCTCTTCCAGCTCGTCATGACCGACGAGGCCTTCCACCACAAATTCGGGAAGATCTGGGCCGACCGCACGATCCCGAAGATGAGCGAAGACGAGCGCAACGTCGTCGAGGACTGGGCCGCGCACTGCTTCCAGAGCCTGCTGTTCAACATGGGCTCGCCCGTCCAGCAGGCCCAGGTCTACCGTGACTTCGGCCTCGACCCGGAGCGCGTGACCGAGGGGCTGCGCCAGATCATCCAGAACGACGACGCCCGCCGCGAGCGGCTGAAGAGCCAGACGAACATCTTCCGGGTGCTCATCAAGACGCTGCACAACGCCGGCCTGATCACCGCCCGCACCCGCGGCTTCTACGCCACCTACGTCGACATGGACGAGCTGAAGGCGGAAGGCGAGAAGATGGTCGGCGACGACATCGCCGAGGAGGGGATCAAGTACCTCCAGGAAATCAACTTCAAGGCGCGCTCTGAACGCGCTGCGGTCAGCATCGCAGCGGAATAGCGCGCCTACGCCGCGTCGGCGCTCGGCTGCATCATCTGGTCGAGCAGCAGACCGAGCGCCGTCTCCAGCGCCCGGATGCGGACCTCGGCGCGGCCCACCTCGCCGAAACCCATGACCCGATGGGTGGTGGGCCGTCCCTTGGCGGCGCAGGCGAAGTGGACGAGCCCGGCCGGCTGGTCGGGTCCTCCCTCGGCGAAGCCGGTGATCGAGACGGCGAGGTCGGCCTCGGAGTGGGCGAGGGCGCCCTCGGCCATGGCGACCGCACTGGCCTTCGACACTGCGCCCTGGCTCTCCAGGATCTCCATCGCCACGCCCAGCATCTCGTGCTTGGCGGCGTGGGTGTAGGTCACGAAACCCCGCTCGAAGGCGTGGCTCATGCCCGGCACGTCCGTCAGAAGCGAGGCCAGCAGTCCGCCTGTACAGCTCTCCGCGGTCGCCAGTTTCAGCCGGCGATCACAGGCGCGCCGCAGGACCGCCTTGGCCAGGCGGTCCACCTCGGGCGGGAGGGCTGGATCGAGAGCCTCGGCCAAGGGGTCAGTGCATCTCCATGCCGTCGCCCTGGCGCTCGCGCATCAGCTCCTTCTTGCGCATCGCCAGCCGCTCGCCCAGCGCCTTCATGTCAAGGTCGGCCTTCTTCGCCTTCGGGAAAAGCTCGGTCTCCTCCTCCTTCACGTGATGCTCGATCTGCTCCTGCAGCACCTGCATGCGGGCGTCGAACATCTCGTCGGAGGCCTCCATGCCCTTGATCTCGCCGATCAGGTCCTTGGCGGCCTGGTGCTCGACCACGGCCTCGTTGACCAGATCCTCGTCGCTCATGGCGCCCTTGCAGGCCGGATAGAAGATCTCCTCCTCGATCTGGGCGTGGACCAGGAACTCCATGATGATCTTGCGGCAGAGCTGCATCTTGCGCTCCTCCCCGCGGGCCTTGGTGAACTGGCCGAACAGCTTCTCGACCTCACGGTGATCGGACTTGAGCAGCTGCACGGCGTCCTGGCGGCCGGCGCTCGTCTTCTTCGCGGTGGTGGCCCGCTTCGTCGCGGAGGACTTGCGGGCGCTCTTGGAGGAGCTGGAGTGGGTGGCGGTCGCCATGGGACATGCCTCTCTCGGCGGTGGGCGGGGTTCGCGCCTTGAACCCCCGTGGGGCACGGCGGTTCCGCCTTGATTTTCACGCGCAACACGGCTCGTTAGCGGTATGACCGGGGGCGCGAAGGTGACCGTGGCAGGGGCTGGCGCGCTGGGGCTCGCCTCGGCGATGGCGCTCGCGCAGGCCGGCTGTTCGGTGAGCGTCTACGATCCCGCGCCGCAGGCGAACGCCTCGGCGGTGGCGGCCGGCATGATCGCCCCGGTCTTCGAGGCCGTGCTGGATCCCGAGGCGGCCCCGCACTTCCGCCTGCTGCTCGCCGCGCGTGACCTGTGGCCCGCGCTGGCTCGGGACGCCGGCGTGACCCTGGAGCGTGCGGGCGCCATTGCGGTGGGCGAGGAGGCCTGGCTGGCGGGTGTCGCGGCGGCGCTGATCCGCCTCGGCGTCCACGGCATCGACCTGCCTCGCCGGACGGCCGAGGACCTCGCGCCGGGCCTCACGAACGCCTACGCCACGGCCGTGCTGGTCCGGGAGGATTGGCGCCTCGAGCCGGGGACTGCGATGGCGGCGCTTCGGACGGCGGCCGAAGCGGCCGGGGTGAGCTTCCGCACGCGCCGGGCGCTCGACGCGGGTGACGCCGACTGGCTGGTGGTCGCCACCGGCGCGGATCGCGGTCTGACCGAGGTCGCGCCCGAACTGGCGCACCTGTCTCCGATCAAGGGCCACATCCTCCGGCTCGCCGGCGCCCAGCACGGCAGCATGAGCGTGAGGGGCGAGGGAACCTATGTGGCGCCGGGCGACGGCGGCGTCTGCGTCGGGGCCACCATGGAGCCGGGCGTCTCCGACCCGACCCCTGACCCCGCCCAGGCCGAGCGCCTGCTGGCGCGCGGGGCGCGGCTCTTTCCCGCCCTGGCCGCTGCGCGGCCTCAGGTGTTCACCGGGATCCGGGCGGCCACGCCGGACGGCCTGCCTCTTGCCGGCCTTTCCGAGGCGCCCGGCGTGATCGTCGCGGCGGGCGCCCGGCGCAACGGCTGGCTTCTCGCGCCGCTCGTCGCGCGCGTCGTGGCCGCTTGCGTGACGGGAGGTGATCCGGGCCCATATGCGCCGCGCCTGGATCCTCGGCGGTTCGGCAGGGGAATTGGATGAACGGCCTCTGGTTCACCGACGAGCAGCAGGCGATCCGCGAGGGCGTGCTGAAGCTCTGCGCGCGCTTCGACGCCGAGTACTGGCGCCGCACAGACGAGACCGGCGATTTCCCCGAAGCCTTTGTCTCGGCCATGGCCGAAGCGGGCTGGCTTGGCGCGGCCATGCCGCAGGAGCTCGGCGGGTCCGGCCTCGGTCTGACCGAGGCGGCGATCGCCATGCAGGCGGTGGCCGAAAGCGGAGCGGGGTTCTCCGGCGCCAGTGCGCTGCACCTCAACATCTTCGGCCCGATGCCGCTCGCCAGGTTCGGGACCGACGAACAGAAGCGCCGGCTGATCCCGCGCCTGATCTCGGGCGAGGACAGGATGTGCTTCGGGGTGACCGAGCCCGACGCGGGCCTCGACACCACCAGCCTGTCCACCCGCGCCGTCCGCACCCATGACGGCTATGTCATCCGCGGCCGCAAGATGTGGACGACCATGGCCCAGCGGGCCACCAAGATGCTGATCGTCGCCCGCACGACGCCGCGCGCGGAGGTGAAGAAGGCGACCGACGGCATCAGCCTGTTCTACGTCGACGTCGACCGCGAGAAGATCCAGGCCACGCCCATTCCAAAGATGGGCCGAAAGGCCATCGAATCGAATGCCGTCTTCATCGACGACCTGCATGTGCCGGCGGACGCCCTGGTGGGCGAGGAGGGCCGGGGCTTCTACTATCTGCTGGAGGGGCTGAACCCGGAGCGGGTGCTGATCGGGGCCGAGGCCGTGGGGCTGGGCCGGGCGGCGCTGAGGCGCGCCGCGGGCTATGCGAAGGCGCGCGTGGTGTTCGGCCGGCCCATCGGTCAGAATCAGGGCGTCGCCCATCCGCTCGCCCGCTCCTGGGCCGAGCTCGAGGCGGCCAATCTGATGGCCTTCAAGGCCGCCGCCCTCTACGACGCCGGCCGCGAATGCGGCGCGGAAGCCAATGCGGCCAAGTACCTGGGCGCCGAGGCGGGATTCCGCGCCTGCGAGACGGCGGTGCTGTCCCACGGCGGCATGGGCTACGCCAAGGAATTCGATGTCGAGCGCTACTTTCGCGAGTCCATGATCCCGCGCATCGCCCCCGTCAGCCGCGAGATGATCCTCAACTACATCGCCGAGCGGGTGCTGGGGTTGCCCAAGAGCTACTGAGCGGCCGCGATGTAGAGGCCGGCGGCGGGGTGGATTGCGAGGGATGCGCCCACCGCCAGCCTCCGTGGGACGGAGCGCGCGCCTTGGTCGCCGGAAAGCCGGGTGGGTGGGCCTGACGGATGACCATGACGCGCCTCGTGCGCTCCGTTCACACGCGTAAGATATTACGTGCGTCAAACGTTCGGTCAATGAGAAAGGTCACGCGCGTAAGTGACAGGTGCGGGCGTCGGCCGAGCATGGTTAGCGACGCGTTAACCATAACCGACGCTACCTTTCGCCATGTCGATTCAGGGCATCCGGGGAGTCGTGGAGGCGGCGATCGAGCGCGCCTCGCAGGCGACCGGCGTCGACTTCTCGTTCCTGATGAAGACCGCGCACCGCGAAAGCAACATGAACCCGGCCGCGCGGTCGGGACAATCCTCGGCGGCAGGGCTCTTCCAGTTCGTCGACCAGACCTGGCTCGCCACGCTGAAGGAGCACGGCTCGAAGTACGGCTACGCCCGTTACGCCGAACTCATCTCGCGCGCCCCGGACGGCCACTACTACGTGGACGGCGCCGAGGCCCGCAAGGCGGTGATGGATTTGCGCTACGACCCCCACGCCGCAGCGCTGATGGCCGGCGAGCTGGCCGCCGACCATGCCGCCTACCTGAAGGGAAGGGTCGGCCGGCCACCCACCGCGGGCGAGCTCTATGCCGCCCACTTCCTGGGACCGGAAGGCTCGGCCCGTCTCATAGAGGCCACCGAGCATACGCCCGGCGCCGCCGCGGCCCGGCTGTTCCCGGAAGCCGCCCGCGCCAACAAGGCCATCTTCTACCACGACGGCCAGCCGCGCTCGGTGGCGCAGGTCTACGCCAGCCTGACCAGCCAGGGCGGCGGAGACGCGCTTGGCGTCGATCCGCGCTCGATCCCGACGGCGGCCGATGAAGGCTGGGTGGAATACGCCTCGGCCCGGCGCGAGGACCGGCTGGCTGCGCAGGACGCGGTGGTGGCGATGATCCTGCGGGGCTCCCAGCCGGCCGACCAGATGGGGGTCGGGACCCGCCTCACCGGCTCGATGTTCACGTCGGAGATGCTGAAGCTGCTCTCCGATTCCCGCGACCAGAGCTAGGCCGCAGCCCCGC
>JAGWSE010000226.1 GCA_028869395.1 Alphaproteobacteria bacterium
CGGGGGCGTCGAAGCGGCCGTCTCCGCAACCGGCGCCGTTTCCGGGACGGCCGCGCTCTCGGTGGCCTGCGGCGCCGCGGCGGGCCGCGCCGCGCCCCACGCCCGCGCGGCCGGCATCGCCGATCCTGAGAGGATCCCGCCGCCGGCCCCCCGGCGCGCTTTCACCGAAATGCTCATGCCGATCCGTGCCCGCTCCGGCGGTACGCGATAAAGGCTTGGCCGCCCGAACGGATTGTCACTTCCCGACGTCACGGCGTTACGTCCTGGGCCCGAGGGGACGGGGGGACGCGCGGCGAACGGACTGCGGCGTCGGCTTCATTTGACTCCGCCCGCGATTGCCCCCGTCATAGACTCGAAAAAACGGTACGAGGACCGGCGGCGGCGGACCTTCCGCCAGGGCCGAACCTTTGTCGGCAATCCCCTCGAGGAGACGCTTGTGGACGCCAGCATCCCCGCCTCGCCGAAGCCGGTGAGCACAGGCCTCAGTTTTATCTACGGTCTCGGGTCGGTGGCGAGCGGGGTGCAGCTGGCGATCTACGCCCTGCTGCTCTTCTTCTACAACCAGGTGGTCGGGCTCTCGCCGGGGGCGGTCAGCGTGGCGCTGGCGATCTCGCTGGTGCTCGACGCCGTATGGGATCCGCTGGTCGGGCACCTGTCCGACAACGCCCGCACACGGTGGGGCCGTCGCCACCCCTTCATGTACGCCTCGGCGATCCCCATCGTGCTGACGGTGGTCGCGTTGTGGAATCCGCCGGCGGGCCTCGACAGCAGCGGCAAGTTCCTCTGGCTGCTCAGCTTCGTGGTGCTGTCGCGGTTGTTCCTGAGCCTCTACGAGATGCCGAGCGCGGCGCTCGCGCCCGAGCTGGCGCCCGGTTACCACGACCGCACCGTGCTGCTCAGCTACCGCTGGGTGCTGGGCGCGTTCGGCGGCGCGGTCGCCACCAGCCTCGGCTACTTCTGGTTCTTCCGCGCGACGCCGCAATATCCGGTCGGTCAGCTCAATCCCGCGGCCTGGGGCCCGATGTCGCTGACCGCGGCGGGGATCATCCTCTTCTCGATCCTGATCTCGGCGATCGGCACGCACCACCGGATTGCAACCCTTCACATTCCTCCCGCCCGGAAGGCGAGCGTGGGGAGTAACCTGCGCGACATCGCCGCCACGCTCAAGAACTGGAACCTCGGCGTGGGGCTGGCGGCCTCGCTGATCGCGGGGCTCAGCTACGGCCTCTACGGTGGGCTGGCGCTCTATTTCGACACCTTCTTCTGGGGCCTGAAGGCCAGCCAGGTCGGCATCCTCAACCTCGCCAACGTGGTCTCGACGCTGTTCGCGGCGTTCGCCGCCACGGCGTTGTCGCGCGTGCTCGGCAAGCGCAACGCCCAGGTCATCCTGTTCTTCGTCTGTGTGGTGACGATCCAGTCGCCGTTCCTGCTTCGCCTGCTGGGCGCCTTCCCAGAGAACGGGTCGCCGGTGCTGCTGCCGATGCTGATGGGTTTCCGCTTCGTGGGCGGCGTGCTGACCAACGCCGGGTTCATCCTGATGCTGTCGATGATCGCCGACATCACCGAGGAGGCGCAGCTCAAGACCGGCCGCCGCTCCGAAGGCCTGCTGATGAGCGCCTACACCTTCGTCACCAAGGCCACCGGGGCGATCTCCGCCCTGCTGCCGGCCATGGTCCTGGCGTTGGTGCATTTCCCCGCCCGGGCCAAGCCGGGCTCGGTGGATCCGGCCATCGTCCACCACATGGCCTGGGTCTACCTTCCGGTCACCTCGACCCTGTCCTTTGTCTCCATCGCCATCTGGATGCTCTACCGCATCGACAAGAACGCCCACGAGCGCAACCTCGCCTCGATCGCCGAGGCGCAGGGCATGGCGGAAGCCGCGCTCGAGCGGGCGGAAGAGGCGGCGCCCGCGCCGGCTCCGGTGCGCATCGCGGGCTGAGGGGCCAGCCGCGCGCCGGCCAGGGTCACGAAACTGTGCCTGCTCCGGCGGAGCCCGGACTCGCTCCGTCACGCCCTGCGGCGTAACATTGTTCCGGACGTGGAGACGGACGGATGCGCCACTATCAGCTCTTTCCCTTCAGCCGCGACGGACGCCTCCTGGACGCCGTCTCGATGGACCTGGAAAGCGACGTGCGCGCCATCCGCCACGCCATCGCCGGCGAATTCCCGCACGGCTGCGAGCTCTGGGAGGGCTTCCGCTTCATCGGCCGCTTCCACGGCGCGGTCGTCGAGGCCGAGCCCCGCGTCGAGAAGACCGCCCCGCCCGTCCTCGTGCACTGACGCCTAGCGCCAGCTCAGCACCAGCAGCAGCAGCGCCCCGCCGGTGAAGGCGCACGAGGCGACGAAGGCCGCCACCGCCCAGGGCGAGGGCCGCCCCCGCCCGACGACCAGCTCGCCGATCAGCTCTTCGTCCGCCATGTGGTCATCAACGGCCGGCCGGGCGGATCGTTCGGCGGCGCCGGCGCCAGCTGCACTGAAGCTTCACGGAACGTCGTGATCTGGGCTATCGTTCGACAAACGACACGCAAGCTGTCGGTGAAACCGGGAGGTCCATCCATGGCGACTGGGAGCCCGTTCCAGCCCAACCCCAACGATCCGATCCTCGTGGAGCACGAGCGCACCTACAAGGCGTTCAACATCCTGATCCGCTGGTGCATGACGCTGCTGGCGGCGGCGATCTCGTTCCTCACCTTGTGGTTCGCGACCGCTGTCGGCTTCATCGGCGGGGCGATCACCGGCCTGATCGTGTTCTTCCTCGGCTACAACTTCCTGGTCCGAAACGAAGAGCACAAGCCGCTCGACGTCTGGGAAGAGGGTCGCTGACCTAGGGAGCCCATCCGCCGCCTCGCGAGTTTGAGGCGGCGATGGACCCGCAAGTCGCCCCCGCCGCGGGCGAGGCCCGCCGCGTGCGCAAGAGCGCCGAACGGCTGGCCGCCAGCGCCGACCAGCAGACCGAGGCCGCCGACCGTCGCACCGTGCTGGCCGGCGACCGCACTTTGCTGGCCTCCGAGCGGACGTACGCCGCCTGGGTGCGCACGGCGCTCGCCTCGCTGGCCAGCGGCGTCGGCGCGCCGGCGCTGCTCACCGGCGTGATCCCGGAGTGGCTGGCCCGCACCACCGGCACGGTGCTGATCCTGTTCGCGGGCTTCTGCCTGGTGGCCGCCGTCTGGCGCGACCTCAGGCGGGGCCTGCCGCCGCCGCAGCCGAACCTGCGCCCGCTGCCGCCTGGCCTGCTGGTGGCGGTGAACGGCTTTTTGCTGCTGGTCGTTGCGGCGGCGCTGGTCGGCGTCTGGGCCGGCCATTTCCGCCACGCCCTGGGCTAGGTCCGATCGCTCAGGCCGGCTGCGGCTGGGCCGGCGCGAAGAGCGGGCTGGACCTGGCGATCGCCAGCTCCTCTTCGGTCATGTCCACGGGGACCTCGGCGAACAGCGGCGTCGACAGATAGCGCTCGCCGGTGTCGGGCAGCATGGCGAGGATGTTCGCCCCCGGCCCAGCCGTCTCGGCCACCTTCAGCGCGCCGGCCAGCGTCGCGCCCGCCGAAATGCCCACGAAGATGCCCTCCTTCTGCGCCAGCTCGCGGGCGCGCCGCAGGGCGTCGGCGCCGGCGATCGGCAGCACCTTGTCGTAGAGCTTCTCGTCCACCGCCTCGCCGGTGATCTTCGGGATGAAGTCCGGCGTCCAGCCCTGCATGGGGTGCGGCTTCCAGGCGGGGTGCTTGGCCGCCGGCGTGCCGTCCGCATTGCGCGGCTGGCCCTCGCCGGAGCCCAGCAGCGGCGCGTCCGCCGGCTCGCAGACCACGATCTGGGTCTGCGGCCGCTCCTTGCGCAGCACGCGCGCGACGCCCGTCAGGGTGCCGCCGGTGCCGTAGCCGGAGACGAAGTAGTCCAGCTTGTCGAAGTCGCGCAGGATCTCCCGCGCGGTGGTCTTCGAGTGCATGTCCGGATTGGCCTCGTTCTCGAACTGGCGGGTGAAGTACCAGCCGTTGCGCTTGGACAGGTCGACGGCCATGTCGACCATCCCCTTCGCCCCCATGGCGGGCGGCGTCAGGATCAGCTTGGCGCCCAGGAAGCGCATCAGCTTGCGCCGCTCCACCGAGAAGCTCTCGGCCATCACCACCACCAGAGGATAGCCCTTGGCCGCGCACACCATGGCCAGGCCGATGCCGGTGTTGCCGCTGGTCGCCTCGATCACCGTCTGGCCGGGCTTCAGCTCGCCCTTGGCCTCCGCCGCCTCGATGACGCCCAGCGCCAGGCGGTCCTTCACCGAGCCCAGCGGATTGAAGGCCTCCACCTTCACGTAGAGGTTCACCCCGGCGGGCCCGAGGCGGTTGATGCGCACGACCGGCGTGTTCCCGACCGTGCCCAGGATGTTCTCGAACTTGGCCATGTCGCCCCTCGCATAAGTCTGCTGCGCCTCACTGCGCGCGCATGGCGTCATTCTGTCAATTGCACAGGAAGGGCCGGCGCGCCGATCCGGCCTCAGGGGCGGATGCTCACCAGCTCCACGTCGAACACCAGGGTCGCGTCCGGCGGCACGTCGCGGATCAGGTGCTCCACCGGCGGCCGGTAGGCCCGCCCCGTCGCGCCATAGCCCAGGTAGGCGGGGATGATCACCCGCCACCGGTCGCCCGGCCGCATCAGCTGCAGCGCCGCGCTCATGCCGGGGATCACCTCGCCCACCTTGAAGGGGGAGGGCCGCCGGCCGTGGTCGTCGGAGGTCGAGAAGATCTCGCTGGTCAGCAGCCGCCCGACGTAGCGGATCTCCACCGTGTCGGCGCGGGTGGGATGGCGCCCGTTCGCGGGCCCCGAGGCCAGCACCTGGTAGCGGACGCCGGGCAGGATCACCGGGCTGCCCAGGCCCTGGGCCTGCGCCGCGGGCGCGAGCGTCGCCAGTGACGCGGCGGCGAGGGCGGCGGCGAGCAGTTTCATGGGCGCCTCCAGGTCCAGGAGACCGGCGTTTTCGCGATGGCGGCGCCCGTGTCAAGCGCCCGCGGCCCCATATCGGGCGGACGGCGGGCGCGCCCTCGGCGCAGCCGGTGCTTCCGCGGCCTTATCCGCCCGGCGCGGCCGTCCATCGCGGCCACCTGCGCCCGGTTCTGGCGGAAGTTGGCCGCGTTCGTGGTCTCGGCGATCATCTGGGTCTGGAACTCGATCCAGCCCTCCCGCAAATTGCAGGCCTTGCCGTATTGCTCAGTGAACGCCGCGTATCGCCTCGGCCAGCCATATACCGCGTTGCACGAGGGCGTGTCCGGCCGCGCCACCATCTCGCTCAGCGCGTCGCCGTCGCGGATCGCCTAGAAAAGGCGCCGATTTGTTCGCGCCGCTCCAGCGACGCCGGCCCTAGGCCTCGAACAGCCAGCCCTTCGGCAGGTTCGACAGCGAGACCCCCTGCAGGTCCACCTGGTCGCCGTTGCCCATGTCCACGACCACGTCGGCGCCGGACTGGTAGACGGTGTACTGCGTGCCGGGGTCCAGCTGCACGTGGTCGCCCTTCGCGGGATCGAAGCCGATCACCAGGTCCAGGCCCGCGCCGGACGAGGAATGGAAGGTGTCGGCGCCCGAGCCCGCCTGGATGGTGTCGTCGCCCCGGTCGCCGGAGATCCATTCCGGGCCGGAGCCGGCCACGATGGAATCGTCGCCCCGGCCGCCGCGCAGGATGTCGTGCCCCGTGCCCCCATGCAGGGTGTCGTTGCCCAGGTTCCCATAAAGGATGTTGTAGGACGTCGTGGTGGAGATCACGTCGTCGCCCTGGCCGCCCACCAGCCAGTCGCCGATCGTTGAGTTGCCTTTCTTTAATTTCTCGAATTTTCCCTTGGGGTGAATTGCCTCTTGGCGTGATGCATTTGGCGCACGCGAGGAGCGTTCGATATGCAGCGTAATATCCTGTTGATCGGGGTGCTAACGTTGCTCGCTGGGTGCGGGCAAGGCGCTAAGTCCGCCGCCAACGGTCACAGTGAAAGCGGCGGTTCCGGCGCCGTTGCAGACCAGGCGGCCACGGCCTCCAAACCGAATTGCTTCTTCGTCCGAGGCCAGACCGCGCCGGCAGGACAGCCGGCGGATGATATCCTCGGTGTTCGCCAGGGAATGACGCTCAAGCAAGTCCGCGACGTCCTGCTTTGCAAGAATTCAAACTACGCGATCAATACGTCCACCTCTACACTCCCCTTGCCGAGCGGAGGTGAGATGTCGGAAGTCGATATGACAGCCAATACCGGGCAGGATAAGGTCGAGGCTTGGCTTGTCGGCTCTTCCGGAAAAGAAAAGTTGGTGCGAGTCGAGCGAATCGTACAATTCGATGACAACAAGCAGTTGCCAGTGCAGGGTATCGTACAAGATATATCCAAGAAGTATGGCCAGTTCGATGTCTCTGGCGCCCCGACTTCGGGCGTGATCGTTCGGGCGCTCGATGGAGAGCAGATAACTAGCGAAAATTCGAACTATTCCCAATGCGAGAACAGCAACATTCAGACCAATAGCCAATTGCCGTGCCTGTCAGTCGTGTCCTACCAGGTGCAGACAAGCGCTCAGAATCCACAGCTCGCGTCCAGCTTTGACGTTTCGGTCATGAACGACGCCGCGGTCTGGTCGATGGTGCAGGCGGCGGAGCGGGAGTTGGCGGCGCAGGTCGATCAGGCGCGCAGCAGTCCGGCGCCGAAGCTGTAAGAGGCATCTCATTTGATTTGTGGCCGCGGGCGCGGCGCCCTGTCGCCTGGCTGGTTCGGCGCCGCGCACACCCGCCCGTCGGAGCGGCCGAGAACCACGCTCTCCGGCTACGGCGCCTGCCCCTAAGTTGCCCGGAGCGCGCAGTGACCCTTTGGCCTCGGTGGCCGAGCCGGAGAACCTGCGCCACACAGGCTGGCAGAGCCCGGCCTATCCCCGCGGGCTAGCTCCCATGCAGCCTCGGGAGCGCTCGCCCGCCTAGGGCCATGCTCCTACCGGCCGGACACGGTCTGGTAGCCGTAGTACGACCCACCCTCCGGGCCGATGCAGGCGTGATCCTCGATGTCGCGGTCGGGGTGCGGGGGCGTGACCTCGAAGCAGCGGTACACGCGTCGGCCGTCCACGACTCCCGGGCTCGACAGCGTCAGCCGGGCCGGGCGCTTGGTCAACCTGCCGTCCGCACAGCTTGGCGTGCAGTTGCTCGCCTGCCAGGCGCCGGTGGCTCGGGCGACGCTCGCGCCCCAACCGGTCCAGTGCAGGTTGACCAGGGCGACGGATCCATCCTCGGTGAGCTGGACCGTCCGCGGACGGTCCAGAAGCGGGTTCTGGCCGCCGACCATGTTTCCGATGTCGCCATAGAAGGAGATGGAGCCGGCGCCGGGGCTCGCGCTGGCGGTCCCGGCGGATGTCGCGGCCAAGGCGCCGGACGCCGCCACCATGAGGAGCAGAGCGGGCCGGCGACCGAGGCGCGCTCGTCTATTCGTCGCCATCGAATGACGGGGAAGGATAATGCCTTTCATCGAAAAGCTCCTCAGGATTGATGGTGTCGAACCCCGCCGCCGTCCGCCGCTGAAGGCGGCCATGCTTCCTGGACGAGAGGCCGGCTTCGACACGGCAAAGTATATCACGCGGTGGCATAACATCGATCAGCCCGTCTCGCGGTTGCGCCAGGTGGGTCCCACGCTGAGTCCGGTCCTGACGCCTCCGTCGCCCTCACCCGGGCCCTCCGATGCGCCCGGCGCTGGGAGAGGAGGAGCCCCAAACAAAAACCCCTCCGGCCATCGCTGACCGGAGGGGCTTTCCCCGTCACCCCGGCCGGCGCCTGCGCCGGCCGAATCCTGATCAGTACCCCTGGATCCGCGCGTAGCGGTCGCGGTGGTAGGCCTGGTTGCCGAAGGCGGCTTCGGCGGCCCGCGCGCGCTTGAGGTAGAAACCGGCGTCGTGGGCGTCGGTCATGCCGATGCCGCCGTGCATCTGGACCATCTCGTTGGAGACGAGGTGGTAGGTGTCGCCCATCTTGGCCTTGGCCAGGCTCACTAGCTCGGCCGTGTCGGGGGCGTCGTTGTCGATGGCGGTCAGCGCCGCCTCGACCGCCGAGCGGGAGAGCTCGAGGTCGGTGAACATCTTGGCCGCCCGGTGCTGCAGCGCCTGGAAGGAGCCGATCACCTGGCCGAACTGGACCCGCGTCTTGAGGTATTCGAGCGTGGTCTCGAAGGCCTGGGTCGCGGCGCCCAGCATCTCGGCGGAGATGCCGGCGCGGGCGCGGTCGAGCACCTTCTCGACGAGCTCAGGCCCGCCGGAGAGCGGCTCGGCGGCGGCGCCCTTGAACTCGACGTTGGCCGCGCCGCGGCTGTCGGCCAGGTGCAGGCGCTGGCGGCTGACGCCCTTGTCGTCGCCCCGCACGAGGTAGAGGCCGATCCCGTCCGGGCCCTTGGCCGAGACCACCAGCAGCTGGGCGCCGTAGCCCTCCAGCACAAAGGTCTTCCTGCCGGTGATCTTGCCGTCCTTGAAGGTCGTCTCGACCTTGTCCGGATGGTGGTGCGGGCCCTCGTCGATGGCCAGCGCGCCCACCACCGTGCCGTCGGCGATCTTCGGCAGCCATTCGGATTTCTGCGCGTCGGAGCCGCCGAGCACCAGGGCCGAGGCCGCGGCCAGGCCCGAGGCCAGCAGCGGCGAGGCGGTCAGCGTGCGGCCGAGCTCTTCCAGGATCAGGCCGAGGCTCAGGTAGCCGAAGTTCGATCCGCCGTATTCCTCGGGGATGATCACCCCGGCCCAGCCCATCTCCGCCATCTCGTTCCAGGCGGCGGCGTCGTAGCCGAGCTCGACGCCCGAATCCCGCATCTTGCGGAACGCGGAGACCGGGGACTTCTCCTGGACCCAGCTCTTCGCCGCGTCCTTCAGCATGCTCTGTTCTTCGGTCAGAACGGCCATTTCTCTGTTTCCTCGAAATAACTTGGCTTCAATTTCAGCCCCGCGCGACGGCGGGGATCAAGGGATTTCTGGCTCCCCCGTACACGGGAGAGGGCAGGGTCATTTGCTCGATTGCGTCAGGTCCGGCAGGCCCAGGATGCGCTTGGAGATGATGTTGCTCTGGATCTCCTGGCTCCCGCCGTAGATCGTCGTGGCCTTGCCGCCCAGCCAGTTGCGCACCGCGCCGAGCTCCTCGGCGGTGAAGCCTTCGCCTTCCCAGCCGAGCCCCTGGCTGCCCATGATCTCGAGGGTCAGTTCGGCCCGCTGCTGCAGCGTGCTCGTCGCGGCGTTCTTCATGATCGAGGTGGCGGCCGAGGGGTTCTGGTTGCCCTTGGCCTCGGCCATGGCGCGCATGGCGGTGAGCTGGAAGGCGCGCAGGTCGATCGCGTTCTGCACCACCCGCTGGCGCAGGTCGTGATCGGCGATGCGGCCCCTGTCGTCGGTCCCCACGTACTGCTTGGCGATGTCCTCCAGCGGCCGTCCGCCGCCGAAGCCGCCGCCGCCGGAGATGCCGGAGCGCTCGTGCTGCAGCAGCCGCTTGCCGATCGTCCAGCCGCCGTTCAGCGGGCCCACGAGGTTCTTCTTCAGCGCGATCGCGTTGGTGAAGAAGGTTTCGCAGAAAGGAGAGTTTCCGGCGATCAGCTTGATCGGCCTGACTTCGACGCCCGGCTGATGCATATCGATCAGGACGAACGAGATGCCTTCATGTTTCTTCGTGGTATCCGTCCGAACAAGACAGAAGCACCAGTCGGCGAATTGTGCGCCGCTCGTCCAAATTTTCTGGCCGTTGATCAGGAAATGGTCGCCTTTGTCTTCAGCACGCGTCTGAAGACTTGCGAGGTCCGACCCCGCGCCGGGTTCGGAATAGCCCTGGCACCACTGCAGCTCGCCACGGACGATCGGCGGGATGTGCTCCTGCTTCTGCGCCTCGGTGCCGTACTCCAGCAGCGTCGGGCCGAACATCATCACGCCCATGCCGCCGATCGGGTTGTAGGCGCCGGCGCGGGCCAGTTCCTGCTGGATGACGCGGCCCTGGGCCTGCGTCAGGCCGCCGCCGCCGTACTCCTTCGGCCAGGTGGGGGTGCCCCAGCCCTTCTCGCCCATGGCCTTGCGCCAGGCCTCCTGGTCCGCCGTGGGCTTCGTGCGCTCTTCCCGCATCATCGGGTTGGGCTTGCCCTTCAGCGAGGCCGGGAAGTTGGCCGAGATCCAGTCCCGCGCCTCCGCGCGGAACGCCTCGAGCTCGCTTCCGCCAAAATCCGCCATCTGAAATCCGCTCCCTGGAAAATACGCGTTCGTCGATGTCCGGCCCGAAATGACGCCGGCGTCACGAAAAACCTTAGCCTCTTCTGCCTCCCCTGCGAAGCGGGGGAGGGGGACCCCTCGCCGAAGAGCGAGTGGTGGAGGGGGCGAGCCACGCGCACTGCGCCGGCTTGCCCCTCCAACATCCCCGCTCTGCGGGGCGGGCGATCACTTGCTCTGCGTCGTCTCCGGCAGTCCGAGGATCCGCTTGGAGATGATGTTGTTCTGGATCTCGTAGGACCCGCCCGCGATGGTGCTGCTCTTGCCGCGCAGCCAGGCGCGGGTGGCGGCGATCTCGTCCTCGCCGAAGCCCTCGCCCGACCAGCCCAGGCCCTGATGGCCCAGCACCTCGACAGTCAGTTCCGCCCGCTCCTGGCGCACCTTCGAGCCCACGTTCTTCAGGATCGAGGAGACCGCCGAGGGCCCCTGGTTCGACTTCGACTCGTGCGCCGCGCGTAGGCCCGTCAGCTGGAAGGCGCGCGCCTCCATCAGGTGCGACGTGATCCGGCCGCGCAGGTCGGGGTCGGCCAGCCGGCCGTCGGCGTCCACGCCGATGTAGCGCCTGGCCAGCTCCTCCAGCGGCGGCCCGCCCACCGCGCCCGCCTGGGCGCCGGACGTCAGCTGGCCCGCGCCGGAGATCCCCTGCCGCTCGTGCTGCAGCAGGCGCTTGGCGATGGTCCAGCCGCCGTTCAGCGGGCCGACCAGATTCTCCTTCGGCACCTTCACGTCCGTGAAAAAGGTCTCGCAGAAAGGTGTCGTCCCGTTGATAAGAAGAATAGGCCGAGGTTCTACGCCCGGCGTCTTCATGTCGATCAGGAGAAACGAAATACCCTCGTGTTTCTTCGTCTGGTCTGTTCTTGTCAGGCAGAAGCACCAGTCTGCTAGATGCGCGCCGCTCGTCCAAATTTTCTGACCATTGACCAGGAAGTGGTCGCCTTTGTCCTCGGCTTTAGTTTGCAGGCTCGCCAGATCGGAGCCCGAACCGGGCTCGGAGAAGCCCTGGCACCAGCGCAGCTCGCCTTTCACGATCGGCGGGATGTGGCGGCGCTTCTGCGCCTCGTCGCCGTATTCCAGCAGCGTCGGGCCGAACATGATCACGCCCATGCCGCCGATCGGGTTGTAGGCGCCGATCCGGTTCATCTCCTCGGCCAGCACCTTGGCCTGGTCGCGGGTGAGACCGCCGCCGCCGTAGGACTTCGGCCAGGTGGGCGTGCCCCAGCCCTGCTCGCCCATCGCCCGCTTCCAGGCGTCGCGGTCGGCCGAGCGCTCCTCCGGCCCCTCGCCGGGCGGGGCCTGGCCGCGCAGGCTCTTGGGGAAATTCGCCTCGAGCCACGCCCGCGCCTCGATCCGGAAGGCGTCCAGTTCCGCGCCGCCAAAGTCAGGCATCGGTCTTCCTCCCTGTCTTCATCCGCTCCTCCCCGCGAAGGCGGGGATACAGGGCTGAGGGTGGGTTGTCCCTCTGCGCCTCAGCCCGGTGGATGCGCCGCTCGCCTCCCCGCCTTCGCGGGGAGGGGCGGTTATTGATTCTGCGTCGTGTCCGGCAGTCCCAGGATGCGCTTGGAGACGATGTTCGACTGGATCTCCTGGCTGCCGCCGAAGATCGTGGTGGCCTTGCCGGAGAGCCAGGAGCGCACCGCTTCCCGCTCGTCCTTCGAGAAGGCGTCGCCGTCCCAGCCGAGGCCCTGGGCGCCCATGATCTCGAGGGTGAGCTCCGCCCGCTCCTGGCCGATCCAGGTGCCGGAGTTCTTCATCACCGAGGTGGTGGCCGAGGGGTTCACGTTGCCCTTCGCCTCCTCCTGCGCGCGCCGGAGCGTCAGCAGGTGGGCGCGGGCGTCGATCATGTGCTTGGCGATCCGGGTGCGCAGGTCCGCATCGGCGATCCGGCCCTTGTCGTCCACGCCCACGTACGCCTTGGCGAGCTCGGGGACGCTGACGCCGCCGCCGATCATCCGGTTGCCGCCCTGGCCGGAGCGCTCGTGCTGCAGCAGCCGCTTGCCGACCGTCCAGCCGCCGTTCAGCGGCCCGACCATGTCGTTCTTCTCGACGCGCGCGTTGGTGAAGAAGGTTTCGCAGAAAGGCGAATTTCCCGCGATCAGCTTGATCGGTCGGACTTCGACGCCCGGCTGATGCATGTTGATCAGAACGAAACTTATGCCTTCGTGCTTTTTCGTGGTATCTGTTCTGACGAGACAGAAGCACCAGTCGGCGTATTGTGCGCCACTCGTCCAGATCTTCTGTCCGTTGACCACCCAGTGGTCGCCGGCATCTTCACATTTCGTCTGAAGACCTGCGAGGTCCGAGCCCGCGCCCGGCTCGGAGTAGCCCTGGCACCAGCGCAGCTCGCCCTTCACGATCGAGGGGATGTGTCGCTGCTTCTGGTCCTCGGTTCCGTATTCCAGCAGCGTCGGGCCGAACATCGACACGCCCATGCCGCCGATCGGGTTGTAGGCGCCGATGCGGTCCATCTCCTGGGCCAAGACCCGGGCCTGTTGGGGCGAAAGCCCGCCGCCGCCGTACTGTTTGGGCCAGGTGGGGACGCCCCAGCCCTTCTCGCCCATCGCCCGCTTCCAGGCCGCCGCGTCGCCTGTGGGCTTCTCGCCGCCCATCATGGCCTGGGTCGCGGCTTCGGAATTGTGGGCCAGCGATTTCGGGAAATTGGCCTGCAGCCATTCGCGGGCCTCGGCCCGGAACGCCTCCAGCTCGGCGCCGCCGAAGTCGGCCATCGGAATTCTCCCTAATAATTCAAATATTTAAAAAATTATACCACGCAATTTCCGTCGTTAGGAGTCAGGTCTGCCTACTTCTTCGGATCGGGCAGGCCCAGCACCCGCTTGGCGACGATGTTGAGGTTGATCTCCGAGGTGCCGCCCTCGATCGAGTTGGCCTTCGAGCGCAGCATGGTGCGCACCGCGGCGAGCTCCTGTTCGGAGAATCCGTCGCCCTCCCAGCCGAGGCCCTGGTGGCCCATGGCCTCCAGCATCAGCTCGTTACGCTCCTGGGCGATCTTGGCGCCGGCGTACTTCATGATCGCTGCGGTGTTGGAGGGCCCGTTCGAGGCCCGCGCATCCTCGGCCGCGCGCTTCATGGTCAGCTGGAAGGCGCGGTTGTCCATCAGGTGCTCGGTGATCCGCCGCCGCAGGTCCCCGTCGGCCACGCGCCCGGTCTCGTCGACGCCGGCGTAGGCCTTGGCCGCCTCGGGGATGGTGGGCATCGCCACCGCCTGGCCGATGTTGCCGCCGCCCAGGCTGCCGGCGATCGAGTCCCGCTCGAACTGCATCAGCCGCTTGGCCACCGTCCAGCCGCCGTTCAGCGGACCGAACAGCTGGTCCTTCGGGACCTTCACATTGGTGAAGAAGGTCTCGCAGAAGGGCGAGGTCCCGTTGATCAGCCTGATCGGCCTGACCTCGACGCCCGGCGCCTTCATGTCGATCAACAGGAAGCTGATCCCCTCGTGCTTCTTCGATCGATCGGTCCGCACCAGGCAATAGCAGCGGTCCGCGTGCTGCGCGCCGCTCGTCCACACCTTGGACCCGCTCACCAGGAAGTGGTCGCCCTTGTCCTCCGCGAAGGTCTGCAAGGACGCCAGGTCCGAGCCCGAGCCTGGCTCGGAATAGCCCTGGCACCACCAGACCTCACCCATGACGATGCCCGGCAGGTGCTCGCGCTTCAGCGCCTCGCTGCCGTACTCGAGCAAGGTCGGGCCGAAGAACGCCACCCCCATGCCGCCGATCGGATTGCGGGCGCCGATCTTGGCCATCTCCTCGGCGAGCACACGGGCTTCCGCGCGAGAGAGGCCGCCGCCGCCATATTCCTTCGGCCAGGTGGGCGTGCCCCAGCCCTTGCCGCCGAGCGCCAGCCGCCACGCCGTGGCCTCGGGCGTCTCCGGCCTCGCCTGCAGCTTGGCAAGCTGGACGTCGGGCTTGTTCGCCAGCGCCTTGGGGAAATTCGCCTCGAGCCAGGCCCGCGTCTCGGCCCGGAAGGCCTCCAGATCGGTTCCGCCGAAATCCGCCATGTCAAAATTCCTCAAATGAAATCAGGTCGTCACTTCGGGTCGGGCAAGCCCAGGACCCGCTTGGCGACCACGTTCAGATTGATCTCCGAGGTGCCGCCTTCGATGGAGTTGGCCTTGGTCCTCAGCCAGCCGCGGACGGCGGCGATCTCCTGCGGCGCGAAGCCTTCGCCTTCCCAGCCGAGGCCCTGGGCGCCCAGCGCCTCGATCATCAGCTCCGAGCGCTCCTTGGCGAACTCGGCGGCCGCGTATTTGATGATCGAGGTCGTGGCGGACGGCCCGTTGCCGGCCTGCGACTCCGCGGCCGAGCGGGCGATGGTCTGGCGCAGCGCCTGGAAGTTGATCTTGTTCTCGGTGATCCGCCGCCGCAGGTCGCGCTCGGCCAGGCGACCATCCTCTTCTCCGAGGTAGCGCTTGGCGATCTCCGCCAGGTCGCCCGACGCGCCCCCGGCCGTCCCGCCCTCACCGAAGCCCGCCGATATGTTCTGCCGCTCGTACTGGAGCAGGCGCTTGGCGATCTCCCAGCCCCCGTTCAAGCGGCCCACCAGGTTTCCCTTGGGGACCTTCACGTCCGTGAAGAAGGTTTCGCAGAACGGGCTCTCGCCCGAGATCAGCCGGATCGGCCGCGTCTCGACGCCCGACGTCGTCATGTCGATCAACACGAAGGAGATGCCCTCGTGCTTCTTCGACGGATCGGTCCTGACCAGGCAGAAGCACCAGTCGGCCTTGTTGGCGTAGCTGGTCCAGATCTTCGACCCGTTGATCAGCCAGTGATCACCCTTGTCCTCGCACCGCGTCTGCAACCCCGCGAGGTCGGAGCCGGCGCCCGGCTCGGAATAGCCCTGGCACCAGCGGATCTTCCCGGCCGTGATCCTAGGCAGGTGCTCCTTCTTCTGCTCTTCGTTGGCGTACTCGAGCAGCACCGGCCCGAGCATCCACAGGCCGAAGGAGAGGAGGGCCGGGCGATAGCGGCCCGCGGCCAACTCCTGGTCCAGCACGCGCGCCTGCAGCAACGAGAGCCCGCCGCCGCCATATTCCTTGGGCCAGGTGGGCGCGGTCCAGCCCTTCTCGGCCATGCGGCGCATCCACACGATCTGCGGATCGTCCGAGCCTTCGAAGGCGCGCCCGCCCCAGACGGCCTCCGGGTCTGTGTTCGCGTTGGGATCGCGCAGCTCCGGCGGATAATTTGCCGCCAGCCAGGCTTTGACGTTTGAGCGGAAGGCTTCGAGATCGGCGCCGCCGAAGTCGGCCATGGCGTCCTCCACGTCGTGCAGGGAATTGGAGCGGACACCTTAGCGCTGCGCGACGGCGGCGGCCAAGTGGGGTGAAACAGTTGTTTGGACGGTTCGGGTGGAGACGGCGCCCGCCAAATCAGGCCTATAAGGCGAGCAGGGCTTACGCGAGCACATGGACCTCCTCCGCAACCTGAAGGACCTCCGGGCTGCGGCATTCGCCGCCGCGCCACTGAGCGCCGCGGGTCTCACCCTCGCGGCTGGCGTCATGCTCCTCGCTTCGGGGGCTACGCCTTCGGAGCCGGAGCGCTTTATGCGCCTGCTGGCCATCGCGCCGGTGTACCTCATTGAAGCGAGTCACTTCCTCTCCAGCATTCTGGGCCTTGCCCTCGTGCTGCTCGCCTTCGGCCTTCGCGCGCGCCTTGACGCCGCGTGGTTCGCCACGATGGTGGTCCTGCTGCTCGCCGCGCCGCTTGCCCTTCTGAAGGGTCTGAACTGGGAAGAAACGGCGGCGCTCGCCACCCTGGCCGCGCTGATGGCGCCGTTCCGCGGGGCGTTTCCACGACGGGCGCGCCTCAGTCGAATGGAAATCACCCCCGGATGGCTGCTTTCGGCCGTCTGCGCCGTTCTGGGAGCCGGCCTGCTCGGCCTCTGGTCCTTCCAGCACGCGGACTATGCCGACGAGCCCTGGTGGCGGGTCATGGTCGACGCCGACGCCGAGCGGTCGATCCGCGCCTGGGCGGGCGCAGCGGTCGCACTGCTGGCGTTCGGCGTATGGCGGCTCTTTGCATCGGCCGCGACGCCCGGCATCACGGGGGAGGCCGATCCCGAGTTCGACCGGGTGCGGACCATTCTTGCCGGTGCGGAAGTTGCGGAGCCGGGCTCGAATCTTGCGCTTCTCGGCGACAAGCGATTCCTGTTCTCCACCTCGGGCGAAAGCTTCCTCATGTTTGGGGTGCGCGGACGGAGCTGGGTCGCCCTGGGCGCCCCGGTCGGCCGCCGCGACGAGCGGCTTGAGCTTATGTGGCGGTTTCGCGAGCTTGCCGACTCCCACGCGGCCCGCCCCGGCTTCTACGGAATTTCCGCAGAGGATCTGCCGGACATCGTCGAGCTCGGCTTCTCGATCCAAAAGGTTGGCGAAAGCGCCAGCGTCCCGTTGGAGACCTTCTCGGTCGAGGGCCGCCGGCGCGGCAACCTCCGGCGAGCTTGGCGCAAAGCCGGTGAGGAAGGGGCGAGCTTCGAGGTGCTCTCGGGCGATCAGGTTCGCGCCCTGATGCCCGATCTGCAGCGCATTTCAGACGACTGGCTCACTCACCACGCGGGTGGCGAGAAGGGCTTCTCGATGGGCGGCTTCTGGCCCGCCTACATAGCCCAGTTCCCCGTCGCCGTGGTGCGCGATCATGGCCGCCCCGTCGCATTCGCCAATATCTGGACGACGGCCCCGCGCACCGCGTTCTCCATGGACCTGATGCGCTATTCGGACG
>JAGWSE010000227.1 GCA_028869395.1 Alphaproteobacteria bacterium
TCGTAGCCGAGCTGCCCCGCAACGCGATGGGCAAGGTCCAGAAGAACCAGCTTCGCGAGCGCTACGCCGCCCTGTTCGAGACCAGGCTCGCGGGGCGGTAGTCGCAGATCTTCGCCATCGCCTCCGGCTGCAGCAGGATCGCGACGCCGGAGCGGAGTTCGATCATTCCGGCGCGCCTGAGTTGCTGCAAGGTGCGGTTCACGTGCACGATCGACAGGCCCAGCGTGTCGGCCATGATTTCCTGGGTGAGCGGCAGGGGGAATCGCTGCCGGTCTCCGAGGCCCGCTGTTTCCAGGCGCTGCTGAAGCTCGAGGAGGAGGTGCGCCACGCGCTCGAATGCGGTCAGCCGTCCCAGGCGCACCGCATGGTCGAGCAGGAGCGCGTCCTCCAGCACCTGCGCCGCCGCGAAGGCGCGCGCCAGGTTGGGGGCGGCGCCCCTGTGGACTGCATCGTCGACGCCGGCCGCGTCCACCGTCTCCAGCGCGGTGAGGGCCACCACTGCGGCGAGCTCCGGGCGGTCGCCGAACGCGAAGCCGTCGCCCGGGAGCAATAGGGAGAAGATCTGGCGCCGTCCGTCCGGCAGCAGGCGCTGACGGCACGCCCACCCGGAGACGATGAATCGGGCCCTTACGCCGTTCGCGCCCTCAGCCGCCAGCTGCTCTCCAGGCGCATGCCGTTCCCGTCGCTCGGTCAGGCCGCGGATCAACTCCAGCTCCACGTCGGAGAGGTTGGCCGCGCTTCTCAGCCGCCGAACGATCGGTTCGATCGGACGCACGCCAAGGTGAGTACTGAACCGGCCCGTCATCCGGCGCTCCCCACTCTATGCCCCGCGAGGATTCCCGCAGGCGCGATTGATGGCGGCTGGCGCCCCAACGCCCCAACCCCGCGTCTAGCTAAACTATCATACGCCCGGCAGGTTCCCGCCTTGTCCCGCAACTTATTCTCGAAGCCGCTCGCTGTGCGCCTCGGCGGCGAGTTCGGCGATCCCAGCGAGGCTCCTCCGCGCCGCCCTCGCAAGGTTGCGGTCCAGAGTGCAGTCGGTCATTGGTGCCCCCGCCTTCACCCGCGCGCTCGCGTGGAACCTGGACACCGGATGACCGCCTTTCAGCTGGCCGCCCTGTTCCTGACGCTGGTCGGCGTGGCCGGCTGGCTGAACGCGCGCACGCTGCACTGGCCGAGCGCGACCGTCATGGTGATCGCCGGCGCCGCCAATGCGGGCCTGCTGGTCCTGTTCGACCGGCTCGCCCCACGCAGCGACGCCGATCGCGTCATTCACTCCCTGGCCACTCTGAACTTCCCCCAGGCGGTCATGGGCTACATGCTGGCCTTCCTGCTCTTCGCCGGGGCCATGCAGGTGGACCTGGCTGAACTCCGGCGCCGGCGTCTGTCGGTCTGGACGCTGGCGACCCTGGGCGTGGTGGCCTCGACCCTGATCGTCGGGGTGGGCCTGTGGCTTGCGGCCAGGGCGCTCGATCTCCCCCTCGACCTCGCCTGGGCCTGTGTCTTCGGCGCGCTGATCAGCCCGACCGACCCGATCGCTGTCCTCGCCGCCGTGCGCGAGGGCAATCTTTCGAAGACGCTGGAAGTCGTGCTGCAGGGCGAGGCCCTGTTCAACGACGGCGTCGGCATCGTCGTGTTCACCGCCGCTGTCGCCATCGCCACGAGCGGCGCGGCCATCACGCCGCTGGCCACGATCGGGGCGGTGGTGGTCGAAGCCGCGGGCGGACTCGTTCTCGGCATCGTGGCGGGATGGCTGGTCATCCGCGCGATGCGAGCCATCGACGATTACGCGGTGGAGGTCACGCTCTCCCTGGCGCTGGCGAGTGGGGTGTACGTGGTGGCGCAATCGATCGGCGTCAGCGGCCCGATTGCCGTCGTGGCCGCGGGCCTCCTGGTGGGGGACACGGGCCTGGCGACCGCCATGAGCGACACCACCCAGCGGTACGTCCGGGCCTTCTGGACGCTCGTGGACGAGGTCCTGAACGGGCTTCTCTTCCTGCTGCTCGGGCTGGAGATCCTGGTCATCCCGCTCCAGCTCCCGCTGGTGGGATTCTGGGTGGCGGCGCTGGCGCTCGTGCTCGCGGCCCGCGTCGCAGTGGTGTTGCCGTGGGGCGCCTATTTCCAGGTTCGGCAGAAGCAGCGGCACGCCGGCGTCGTGCTCGCCTGGGGCGGCCTGCACGGGGCCTTGTCGCTCGCCATGGCGCTGAGCGTGCCGAAAGGGCCGGCGCAGGGCCTGATCCTCTCGACCACCTTCGCGGTGGTGATCTTCTCCGTCGTGGTGCAGGGTCTGACCTTCGGCCGGGTCGCGGCTTGGCACGCGGGACAGCCCGCCAGGCGCCGCGTCAAAAAACACAGCTAGAGACAAGGGAGGGGAGGCGCGATGGACCTGCAGCTCAGAGGCAAGACCGCGGTGGTCACGGGCGCGACGCGCGGCATCGGCCGCGCGATCGCGGAGCTGTTTGCGGAAGAAGGCGCGAACATCGCCGTCTGCGCCCGCAACGCGGCGCAGGTGCAGGAAGCCGTGGCGGCCCTGGAGTCCAAGGGCGTGAAGGCCTTCGGCAAGGCCGTCGACATCGCCGACGGACCAGCGCTGAAAGGCTTCGTCGAAGAGTCCGCAGGCGTCCTGGGGGGGCTGGACGTCCTGGTCTCGAACGCCTCGGCCCTCGTCAACGGCAACACGGACGCGGCGTGGAAGGCGATGTTCGAGGTCGACATCATGGGCGCGGTTCGCAGCTTCGAGGCGGCCAAGCCGCACCTCGAAAAGGCTGCTGCGGACAGAGGCGACGCCGCCTTTCTCATCACCTCCTCGATCTCCGCCGCCGAAGCCGACCGGCCCGACGCCTACGGGGCGTTGAAGGCGGCGCAGATCCATTTCGCGAA
>JAGWSE010000228.1 GCA_028869395.1 Alphaproteobacteria bacterium
CACACCGTCGACGAACTGCTCTGGGCGTTCGCCAGGCCCGGCAAGTCGCGGCCGCGCCTGATCCACCGGCTGGACCGCGACACCTCCGGCGTGCTGCTGGCCGCCAGGACCAAGCCGGCGGCGGGGTTCCTGGGCAAGGCCATGATGGCCCGCAAGATCCACAAGACCTACCTCGCCATCGTCACGCCCGCCGCGCCCGAGCCGCGCTCCGGGGCGATCGCCGTCCCCTTGAGGCGCGAGGAGATCGGCCGCGAGGCCTACATGCGTGTCTGCGCGCCGGATCATCCGGACGCCGAGCCGGCGCGCACGCGCTACCGCACCGTGGAAGAGGTCCCCGGCGCGGCCCTCGTGGAGCTGGAGCCGGAGACCGGCCGCATGCACCAGCTGCGGGTCCACCTGGCCTCGATCGGCCGTCCGATCGCCGGCGATGCGCGCTATGGCGGCGCCCTGGCGGTGGCCGGCCGTCCGGCGCCGCGCCTCATGCTGCACGCCCGCGCCCTCAGCTTCCCCCACCCGGCAGGCGGCACGAAGCGGATCGAGGCGCCTACGCCCGCCGACATGCAGGCGCTTGCGGCCCAGCTTGGTCTCGGCGAACCTGGGCCATAAGGTGGGGCCGGAACGTGGCTAGCCTGACGTCCGTTTGAGGTGCGCCATGAATCGCGTGTTCCTCGCCTTCGCCGCCGTGTCCGCCTGCGCCGCGCTGGCGGCGTGCGCCACGCCCACCCACTTCCAGCCGGCCGCAGGCCCGGGCGCGGTGGGCTATTCCGAGCTCCGCATCGAGCCTGACCGCTACCGGATCGTCTTCCAGGGCGGCCCGGGCGCGCCGGTCGAGCAGGTCCAGGACTACGCCCTGCTGCGCGCCGCCGACGTGGCGCTGGCGCACGGCTACGACTGGTTCCGCGTGGTCGGGCGCGACATCCATCAGACGGGATATGGCGGCTCCTCGGTGAGCCTCGGGGTCGGCGGCATGAGTTTCGGCCATCACTCGGCCTCCGGCCTGGGCGTCGGCGGCGATTTCCCGCTGAGCGGCGGCCCGGCCCTGCAGGTCGACATGGAAGTGATCATGGGCAAGGGGCCCAAGCCGCCCGGCGACGACGCCTATGACGCCCGTGGCGTCCGCGCCAACATCGGTCCGCGCGCCGGCTAGCGCTCGAGCTCCGCGCGCCGCATAAGGCGCGCCATGAGAGAAGTCCGCACCCTGACCGTGGGCGCAGCCGAGGAGGGCGTGCGGCTCGACCGGTGGTTCCGCCGGCGCTGGCCGCACCTGACGCAGGGCCAGCTCGCGCGGCTGATCCGTTCCGGCCAGGTGCGGGTGAACGGCGGCCGCGCCAAGCCCGACACCCGCCTCGACCCGGGCGACCAGGTGCGCGTGCCGCCTCTGCCCGAGGCGCCGCCCGCGGGCGAGCGGGAGCGGATCGACGCCCGCGACGCCGCCTTCGCCCGCTCCCTCGTGATCTACGAGGACGAGGAGGTGCTGGCGCTCAACAAGCCCTCGGGGCTCGCCGTGCAGGGCGGGACCAAGACCACGCGCCACGTCGACCGGCTGCTCTCCGCCTGGGGCGAAGGACTGGAGCGGCCCAGGCTGGTCCACCGGCTCGACCGCGACACCTCCGGCGTGCTGGTGCTGGGGAAGACCCCTGGCGCGGCCGCCAAGCTGGCCGGGGCCTTCGCCAAGCGCCGGACGGAGAAGATCTACTGGGCGCTGGTGGCGGGCCTGCCGAAGCCCGGCGAAGGCGTGCTGGAGCTGCCGCTCGCCAAGAAGGGCGTGGGGGACCGCGAGATGATGGTCCCTGCCGATCCCAAGGACCCCCGCGCGGAGACCGCGGAAACCGAGTTCGTGACCCTCTCCCGCGCCGCCGACAAGGTGGCCTGGATGGCGCTCTGGCCGCACACCGGCCGCACCCACCAGCTACGCGCCCACATGCTGGCCATGGGCCACCCCATCCTCGGGGATCCGAAGTACAAGACCGACGCCTCCG
>JAGWSE010000229.1 GCA_028869395.1 Alphaproteobacteria bacterium
CCTGGCGGGCGGCGCACGACTGACGAGGGCGTCCGTCATCGTGGTCAGGCCGCCTTCAGCCTCGGCGGCGGACGGAACTTCAGCTCCACGTCCACCAGCTTCAGAAGGTCGTCGAGCGTCACCATCCCGACCAGTTGTCCCTCGTCGAGGACGAGCATGTGGTTCAGGCCCTGTTCGCGCATGCGGACGAGCAGGGCGGCCGCGTCTAGCTCGCGACCCGCCTCGATGGTGGCCGGGGGCGGGGCGCAGATGTCGCCCACTGTGGTCGTCGCCCAGGCGGCGCGCGGAACGCTTAGCACGGCGTCGGCCTCGATCGTGCCCACGCAGGCGCCGTCGAGCATCACCGGATAGACCTTGTGCCGGCTGCCGTAGACGCGGCCTTCGACGAACTCGTCGAGGGTGGCGGCTGCGGGCACGGTTTCGAGCGGGGAGGTCATGGCCAGTGCGGGCGACACCCCCTCCAGCGCGCGACGGGCCTTGAGGTCCACGTCGTAGCCGTGAACGGCGGTGCGCAGGAAGAAGCCGATCAGCACCCACCAGAGCCCAGCCACGCCGTGGCCCAACAGCACGCCCGCCAGCCCGAAGCCGATCATCGCCAGCGCGATGACGCCGCTGACGCTGGCGGCGATCCTGGTCGCCCGATCGGCGCTGCGGGTGATCATCCAGAGGATGGCGCGCAGCACACGGCCGCCGTCCAGCGGGAAGGCGGGGGTCATGTTGAAGATCGCCAGCACGAAGTTCAGGGTCGCGAGGTAGGCCAGGGCGGCGGCGGCCGAAGTGGCGTGGGCGGCCTGCCCCACACCGGCGGCGACCGCCAACGCCAGGCTCGCGACGAGGCTGAAGGCCGGCCCCGCCGCGGCCATGAGAAGCTCGGAAAGGGCGGAGGGCGGCTCGGTCTTCAGGTCCGCCACCCCGCCGAACAGGAAGAGGGTGATGCGGTCCACCTGCATGCCGAAAGCGCGCGCGACGAGAGTGTGCGCGACCTCGTGGAAGATGATCGAAAGCGCCAGCCCCAGGACCACCAGCGCCGCCATCAACCAGTAGCCGCCGGCGGACAGCCCCTTGTAGACCTCCGGCAAGGCGCCGGTGGCCAGCGACCAGGCCACCAGGACGGCGATCACCAGCCAGCTCGCGTTGATGCGGATGTCGATCCCGAACAGGCGGAACCGACCGATCGCGCCTTTGTCTTCGGCAAGGGCCATCGCCGTCTCCAGACGGCTATCTGGACCACATTCCGGGGGCTCGGCCCTTGAGAGATGTCAAACCGCTCCGCATGGCTGCGGCTTTAGATATTCACGCTCTCGATAGTGAAGATTGACGGGCCAAGCCGGACGGCGGCATGGCGCCGGCGGGCTTTGGAGGCTCGCTTGGAATCGGCCGGCGCCCGCATCTTCGTTGGCGGCGCCCACGAAGCACAGGAACCGCGTATGATTGATCTGAAGGGCCGGGTGGCGATCGTGACGGGCGCCGGCGGAGGGCTCGGCCGGGCGCATGCGCGCCTGTTGGCGGAACGCGGCGCCCGCGTCGTGGTCAACGACCTCGGCGCCGGCGCGGAGACCGTCTCTCAGGAGATCAGGGCGGCAGGCGGCGAAGCGCGCGCCTTTCAGGGATCCGTCACCGACGCCGCGGCGATGCAGGTCATGGTCGACGAGGCGGTCGCCGCCTGGGGCCGCGTCGACATCCTGGTCAACAACGCCGGCATCCTGCGCGACAAGTCCTTCGCCAAGATGACCCTCGATGACTTCCGCCTGGTGGTGGACGTCCATCTGATGGGCGCCGCCAACTGCACCAAGGCGGTCTGGGAGGTGATGCGCCGGCAGGCCTACGGCCGCATCGTCATGACCACATCCTCGTCGGGCCTCTATGGCAACTTCGGCCAGTCCAACTACGGCGCGGCGAAGCTGGCGTTGGTGGGCCTGATGCAGACGCTCGCCCTCGAAGGCGCGAAGCACGATATTCGCGTCAATTGCCTGGCCCCCACCGCGGCCACGCAAATGATGGAAGGCATCCTGCCGCCCGAGCAGCTCGCGATGCTGCGGCCCGAACTCGTCAGCCCCGCGGTGCTGGCGCTGGCCTCGGAGGATGCGCCGACCCGCGCGATCGTTTGCGCGGGCGCGGGCGGCTTCGAGATGGCGAACATCACGCTCACCGAGGGTGTCTACCTGCCAGGCGACCCGCCCTCGGCCGAGGGGTTGCTGGAGCGCTGGGCCGAACTCGCGAGCCGCCGGGGCGAGACAGTGCCCGGTCAGGGATGGGCGCAGAGCCAGCTGGAGCTGAAGAAGGCGGGCTTCGTCGCCCCGGAGCCGGTCGCCGGCTGACACCGAGACGGACGGGTTTTCAGCAGCTTAATCTTGTGGCTCCGGGACCGATCGCCCTGCGTGTCAGCGCGCCGGTGGGGATGAGGAACAGGACGACGGCCCTAGGTCAGCCGCGCAGGTCGAGGGCGAGGAACCCGGCGGCCATGAACCGGGCCATCCGCTTCTTGACGGCCATGAAGTCGTCCGAATGGCAGAGGCCGCCCGACAATCGGTCGATGCGTCCCGTCCGGGCCAGCGTGTTCATCAGCGAGCCGGTCACGAAGTGGTACCCCCAGAAGATGTCCTCCGCCGGCGTCTTCGGCAGAGCTTTCTTGAGGATCGAGACGAGCTTCAGCACGACGGGGTCGAAGTGGACATCCATCAGCGCCGCGCCTTCGGGCGTATTGCTGACGCGGGCGCAGAAGGCCGCATAATTCATCCAGGCCTCTCCCCCCTGGAAGTAGAGGTCGAGGTCCGTATCGAGAAACGCGTGCAGCGCGCCCTCGACGGTCGGGTGGTCGCCGGCTTCGGCTTCGTAGCGCTCCAGAGCCTCCATCCGGCGCCCGCTCGTCGTGGCGGCGCGGCGGGCGAAAACCGCCTCGAAAAGGCTGCGCTTGTCGTCGAAATAATAGTGCAGGAGCGTCGTGTGGACGCCGACGCGCTGGGCCACGTCGCGAAGCGTGACGCCGTGCAGCCCGTGCTGCGAGAACAGGTATTCGGCCGCATCGAGGATCTGCTCGAGCGTCTCCGCCCGTTGCTCCGCCTTGGTGCGGCGGACCCGTTTCGGCTTCGGACTCTCGGCCATCAAGCCAACCCCCTCATTTCATGAGGATGTCGGCGCGCGAGTCCCGTCAAGTTTGCGGCCTTCCTTCGGCGACGTCCCCGTTGGCGTAGTCGGCACGCAGCCGGTTCTTGTCAATCTTGCCCGTCGCCGCCAGCGGCATGGCGGCGGTCTGCACCACCTCGTCGGGAAGCCACCAGTCGGCGACCTTGCCGCGAAGCAGATCCACCAGCTCTGCCGGCTCGATCCGCTGGCCTTGGCGCGGCTCGACGACGAGCACGGGACGCTCGCCCCACTTCGCATGTGACCGGCCGATCACCGCCACCTGACCGACCGCCGGATGCCGGCCGACGATGGCTTCCATTTCGGCGGGATTGATCCACTCGCCGCCCGACTTGATGAGGTCCTTCGAGCGGCCGCGGATGGTCAGATTTCCGGCCTCGTCGATGCTGGCGAGGTCGCCGGTGTCGAAGTAGCCCTCCGCATCGAGGGCGTCGGTGTCGGCCTTGAAATAGCGGTCGACGACACTCGGCCCCTTCACCTTCAGATGACCCATGACGCCGCGCTGGGCGGGCAAGGTCACGCCATCTGCGTCCGTGAGTTTCAGATCGAGGCCCATCACCGGCCGGCCCGCCGTCCGGGCCTCCGAAGCGGGCTCGTCGCGCGCGGAAACCACGCCCAGGGGAGACAGCTCGGTCATGCCCCAGCTGGTCTGGACCCGGGCGCCCAGCCGCTCCTCCAGGCGACGGATCAGGGCGTCGGGGCAGTTGGAGCCGCCGATCACAACCCGTTCAAGCGCGGGAAGCTCGCCCCCGTTGGCTTCCAGGTGTTCGACGACG
>JAGWSE010000230.1 GCA_028869395.1 Alphaproteobacteria bacterium
CGAAATGGGCGAAACAGCGATGTAGGTCCCGTCGCGTTGGTATCGAGGTTGGCGCCGGCGCCGGGGCGGGGGGGTTGGCCGAGGAGGATATGGGTCCGCCTACGGGACCGGCGCAGCCGCCCTTCGCCAGACGTGACGCCCCAGCTCCGCCGGGACCAGCCCAGCTCCATCCCAGTTGGGACAAGGCGACTCGCCAGTTCCCACCTGTTCGCGCGTTCGCGATTCCCCGGCGCGATCGAGGAGCCTCTCGGAGAGGCTGCGGCGCGCTGTCGCAGGCGTTCGCCGTTCTAAATGCCGTTCTAATCGGCCGCCCAGAGGGCGAAGATCGCCAAAAAGGCCCGTAAGCGACTGATTTTTCTGCGGATTTTGGTGGGTGTAGTAGGATTCGAACCTACGACCCGCTGATTAAGAGTCAGCTGCTCTACCAACTGAGCTATACACCCGTCCCGGCTCCGGGGCCTCGTGAGGCGCCCGGCGGCGAGGGCGCGGAAAATACGCGAAAACGCGGCGATGGCAAGGCGGACGGCAGGGGTCTCGGCAAGCATGTCGGATGAGGGGGGTGAGGCGGTCGATTTCGCCTATCTCGAAGGCTTCGCCGCAGGCGACCGGAGGGTGGTGAAGGAGGTGCTGGCTCTGTTCCGCCAATCGGTGGACGCGTGGACGCCGAGCCTTTCGGCAGAGGCCGCCGACTGGCGCGATGTCGTCCACACCATCAAGGGCGCAGGCCTGGGCATCGGTGCGCGGCGGCTGGGCGAACTCTGCGCCCGCGCTGAAGCCGAAGGCCCTGAAAGCCTGCCTCAGGTGCGCCAGGCGCTCGCCGAGGCCGCGGCCGCCATCGACGCCTATGTGACGCGGGCCTAGGCTTCGGCGCGGAGCGCGTCCCAGACCTCGAACTCATAGGCGATGCAGCGCTCGATCAGCGTGCGCCAGACCGGCTCGGCGATGGCTTCGGAAAGGCCTTGGCTGCGCGCCTCGGCCTTCACCTTCGCGACCACGTCCTCGATGCGGCCCTCGTCGCGCACGGCGGCGCGCTCGCCCTTTATGCGGGCGGCGGCGTCCATGTAGCGCTGGCGTTCGGCCAGCAGCTTCACGAGCGCCCGGTCGAGGGCGTCCACGCCCTCTCGGACCTCGGCCATGGTGGCGCAAGCCGCCGGGTCGGCCTGGCCGTCGATTTCAAGCTTCATTCCTACTCGTCTCGTCTAGATGCCGGCGCCGTTGTCGATCGTGCGCAGCGCCTCCTCATGGGCCTGGGCCTCGGCCTCGATCCAGCTTGTGAAAGCCTTCACCTGCGGCAGGCGGCCCTTGGCCTTGGGGTGGACGAGGTAATAGGCGAAGTCGACCTGGGTGGCGATCTGCAAAGGCGCGATCAGCCGGCCGGCCTCGAGGTCAGCCTGGGCGAGGGTGCGCTTGGCGAGCGCCGCGCCGCGGCCGTTCAGCGCGGCCTCGATCACCAGGCTCGACTGATTGAATCGCGGTCCGCGCGCGCCGTCAACGCCTTTGAGGCCGCGCGCGGCGAGCCACATGGACCAGTCGGGGCAGCTGTCGTCGAGTTCGGGCGAGCCATCGTGCAGCAGGACATGGGCCGCCAGGTCCTCGGGGCCGTTGAGCGGGCGCGTCGCATTGAGCTCGGGGCTGATCACCGGGACCACCGTCTCGCCCATCAATCGGCGGACCTCGAGTCCGGGGTACCGGCCGGAACCATAGCGGATCGCCAGGTCGACCTCTCCGGCCGTCAGGTCGACCAGCTCCATGCCGGCCTGCAGCCAGACGTCCACCTGCGGGTGCTTGCGCTCGAAGTCGCCAAGGCGCGGCACCAGCCACTTGGCCGCGAGGGAAGGCGGGGCCGTGAGCGTAAGGCGACGACCGTCCACCGCCGCGGTCAGCAGCGAGGCGGCCTCGGCCAGGCGGTCGAACGCCTCGCGCAAGGCGGGGAGAGCGGTCTGGGCCGCGTCGGTCAGCAACAGGCCCTTGGGCGTGCGCTTGAAGAGGGCCGCGCCGACGTAATCCTCCAGGTTCTGGATCTGCTGGCTGACCGCGCCCGGCGTGACCGAGAGTTCGTCGGCGGCGCGGCTGAAGTTCAGGTGTCGCGCCGCCGCCTCGAAGGCGCGCAGGGCGTTCAGCGGCGGCAAACGACGGCGTTCCGGCGTTCGTTCCATGAGATTTCCTGACAGCCCCGGCAGAAGTCCTTGGATTGCGAATTGGGCGCTCGAAGACCTAATTGCAACCGTTCGTCGGTGTATCGGCCCTTTTCACCGGCGGGTGCGAGCGGGGCGGGGGAAACCTCGTCCCGTCTCGTTTCAGGTGCAACAGCCTTTAGAGAAGCTAACATGGCGCAACGGCGCGACAGGTCCGATGGCCGCGATGGCCTGGTGGTCCTCGGCGGCGGCCGGCGGGCCGCAGCTGGCGCGGTCTGGCTGGTCGGGGCGGGCCCGGGCGATCCGGAACTGCTCACGATCAAGGCTCTGAAGGCGCTTCAGGGCGCCCAGGTCCTCGTCCATGACGGCCTCGTCTCCGATGAAATCCTCGGCCTCTCGCCGGCGTCGGCGCGCCGCATCTCGGTCGCCAAGCGCAAGTCGCGCCATGCCTACAGCCAGGATGAGATCAACCGTATGCTGGTCGCCTTCGCGCGCGAGGGCCTGGAGGTGGTGCGGCTGAAGGGGGGCGATCCCTTCATCTTCGGCCGAGGCGGCGAGGAACTGGAAGCCTGCCGCGAAGCCGGGATCGACTGCCATGTCGTCCCGGGCGTCACCGCGGCTCTGGCCGCCAGCGCCTCGGCGGGCGCGCCGCTCACCCACCGCGGTGCGGCCCAGGCCGTCACCTTCGTTACCGGCCACGCCGCGCAGGGCGGCGAGCCTGACCTCGACTGGACATCCCTCGCCAGATGCAATCAGACGGTCGTCGTCTACATGGGTCTGTCCATGGCCGCGCCGATCGCCGCGCGATTGATGGCGGCCGGCCGCAGCGGATCGACGCCCGCGCTGATCGTGGAGAACGCCTCGCGCCCCGACGAGCGGCGGATCGCCACGACGCTCGGCGGTCTGGCCGAAGCCGCGGCGACGCTGCAGGGACCGGCGCTGCTGATCCTGGGTGAGGCGATGGCGCTCGCCCGGCCGGACGAGGGTCCGCAGTTGACGATCGGCCTCCTGAAGGAATTGCGGGCATGAAGGCGCTCACCGGCAACAGGCTCGCCGACGGCGAGGCGGTCTTCTGGAAGGACGGCCGCTGGGTCGATCGATTTGTGGACGCGCATCTGTTCCAGAACGACGCCGAGGCCGCCGAGGCCGAGGCCGGCGCGAGGACGCAGGGCACGATCGTGGTCGATCCCTACCTGATCGACCTGATCGATTCCGACGGCCTGCTCGTGCCCTTGAGCTTCCGCGAGCGGCTGCGCGCCCTCGGCCCGACGAACCATCCCTGTCACGGCAAACAGGCCGCCGGAGGCGAGGACATAGCTGCCCTCCAGCAGGCTCATGGCGCGGCGCGCTCGACCGGCCGCGTCGCCCTCATCAAGCGGAAGTAGCCGCATGTACCGATATGACCAGATCGACCGGGAGTTCGTGGCGGACCGCGCCGCGGAGTTCCGCGAGCAGGTTCGCCGCCGGCTGGCCGGTGAGCTTACCGAGGACCAGTTCAAGCGCATCCGCCTGATGAACGGCCTCTATCTGCAGCTGCACGCCTACATGCTGCGGATCGCCATCCCCTACGGATCGCTCAACGCCCGGAAGCTTCGCAAGCTCGCATGGATCGCCAGGACCTATGACAAGGGCTACGGCCACTTCACGACGCGGACCAACCTGCAGCTACACTGGATCAAGCTGAAGGACGCCCCCGATATCCTGGAGCACCTCG
>JAGWSE010000231.1 GCA_028869395.1 Alphaproteobacteria bacterium
GTCTGCGCCGCCCGGTTGGGCGATGGCGGCGCGTCGAAGCTCCGGCTCATCACAGGCAGCTCCTCAATGATAAGGCCGAGCCTTCACGGGTCAACCTTCGTGCAATCACCGTGCAATCAAAATGCCCGCGCAGCTGCGGAGAGTGGCAGAGCACTCTGGCGAGCCATATAGTGGGATCGGATTTCCATAATTACCTGATTCGATATGACTTTATGTAAATTTCCGCGTTACTTTTCGCACGATCTAGAATGATCTCGAATGCTATAGAATGACTTAAAAAGTAGTTTCCTAAACCGAAGGTCGGGGGTTCGAGTCCCTTCCGGGCCGCCAGCCACGGAAAGCGCCGTGGCGCCGCCCGTGCAGCGCGCGGCCTGCGGCCGACGCCGGCTCTAGTCACCACTGAAGCGGGGCTCGCGCTTCTCCAGGAAGGCCCGCACGCCCTCGCGGTAATCGGCGCTGCGGCTGGTGAGCAGGAACTGATCGCGGTCCATGTAGATGGCGGCGTGCGCGCCGGCCGAGGCGATCGCCGAGATCGCCTCCTTGGTCATGCGCACAGGGAGTGGCGGCAGGGCGGCGACCTTGTCCGCCCAGCGGCGCGCGGCGGCGAGCGCCTGGCCGTCCTCCACGAGCTCGTCGCAAAGGCCCCAGTCGAGGCAGACGGCGGCGTCGGCGGCTTCGCCGAACATCACGAACCGCTTGGCGCGCGCCGGGCCCGCGAGGGCCACGAGCCTGGGCAGCGTGCGCCAGCTCATGTTCATGCCGAGCGGGACCTCGGGCAGGCGCATGTAGGCGTCGCGGCCCATCACCCGGAAGTCGCAGACCACCGCCAGGGCGCAGCCGCCACCGATGCAATAGCCCTCGATGGCCGCGACGGTCACCGGCTCGATCTCGGCCCAGGCCTGGCAGAGGTCCGGCCCGCGCATGATCGCCTCGCGCGTCTCGATGAGCGTCGGCCGGGCGTTGCGCTCGCCGGCGCTCTTCAGGTCGGCGCCCGCGGAGAAGTAGGTCGGCGAACCCGTGAGGATCACCGCCAGGACGTCGCTGCGCAGGCGAAGGAGCCGGGCGACCTCCGTCAGTTCCTCCATGAGGGCGTTGTCCAGCGCGTTGCGGGCCTCGGGGCGGTGCAATGCGACCTCGACGATGGGTCCCGACCGCTCCACCCGCACCGTCTTCCAGGCCTCGTCGAACAGCCGGTCCATCGCCACCTCCCCTTGTCCGGCCACGACAGTAGGGCTCGGGCGGCGAGGCCGGAAGAACGCGCGTCACGCCGGGCGCGCCCGGCAGCGCTCAGTCCGCGTCTGGATTGACGTCGAGGACGACCTTGCCGCGGATGTGCGCGCGCTCGAGTTCGCGCTCCGCCCCGGCGGCGTCCTTCAGCGGGAAGACGCGGTCGACGTTGGGGATGACCTTGCCGGCGTCGATCAGGCGGCCGATCTCGGCCAGTTCGCCGCCGTCGGGATGGGCCATGTAGTGGCAGGCCCTGACGTGGCGCTCCCGGGCCCTGGCCTGATCGGGCTCCTTCAGGGTCGAGATCAGCGCGCCACCGTCCTTCAGCACCTTCCAGGAGCGGTCCTGGGTCTCGCCGGCCACCAGGTCGAAGACCACGTCGACGTCATGCACCCGGTCCTCGAAGCGCTCCTTGTGGTAGTCGATCACCTCGGAGGCGCCGAGCCGGCGCACGAACGCCATGTCCTCGCCCGAACAGGTGGCGATGACCTGCGCGCCGCGGGCCGCGGCGAACTGGACGGCGAAGTGGCCGACGCCGCCGGCGCCGCCATGGATAAGCACCTTCTGGCCGGCCTTCAGGCCGCCGTGGTCGAAGATGCCCTGCCAGGCGGTGAGGCCGGCGAGCGGCACGGCCGCGGCCTGGATGAAGTCGATCGCGGCGGGCTTGATGGCGCAGTTGACCGCCGCCTCGGCCACGAACTCGGCATAGCCGCCGTGGTTGCGGTCGAGCATGGCGTAGACGGCGTCGCCGGGACTGAAGCCCTCGACGTCTTCGCCTACCAGCTCGACGATGCCGGCGATGTCGCGGCCGAGGGTGAGCGGCAGGGCGTCGTCGGGCAGGTAGCCGCCGTTGCGGATCTTGTAATCCACCGGGTTGACGCTGGCGGCCAGGATCCGGACCAGCACCTCGCCGGGATTCGGCTTCGGAGTCGGGAGCTCCTCGAGGTGGAGCTTGTCCGGCCCGCCGAACTGGTGGATCCGCACCGCCTTCATGGTCCTGCCCTCTTCTTCGGAGACGCAGGCCAACCCGGGGCGGCGGCGGCCGGTTCCGCTCAGTCGGGCACGTTCGCCTCGAGCTCTTCGACCCAGGTGCGGGCCGTGGCGTCGGAGGGCGCACGCCAGTCGCCGCGCGGCGAGAGATTGCCCCCGGAGATCACCTTCGGCCCGTTCGGCATGGCCGAGCGCTTGAATTGGGAGAGCTCGAAGAAGCGGACCAGGAAGACGCGCAGCCACTTCTTGATGGTCGCCAGGTCGTACTGGTGGCGCGCCTCGGCCGGGAAGTTGGGCGGCCAGCCGCCGGCGCTCGCATCGCGCCAGGCGTGCCAGGCGAGGAAGGCCACCTTCGACGGCCGCAGGCCGTAGCGGGTGATGTAGTAGAGGTTGAAGTCCTGCAGCTCGTACGGCCCGACGATCGCCTGGGTCGACTGGATGGCGCCGGTGGCGTCGGCGGGCACCAGTTCCGGCGAGATCTCGGTGTCGAGCACCGAGAGCAGAACCTTCGAGGTGGCCTCGTCGAACTGGCCCGTCTTCGCCGCCCAGCGGATCAGGTGCTGGATCACCGTCTTCGCCACCGAGGCGTTGACGTTGTAGTGGCTCATCTGGTCGCCGACGCCGTAGGTGCACCAGCCGAGCGCCAGCTCGGAGAGGTCGCCTGTGCCGAGCACGATCCCCTTGCGCTGATTGGCGAGCCGGAAGAGGTAGTCGGTGCGCAGCCCCGCCTGCACGTTCTCGAAGGTCACGTCGTAGACCGGTTTCCCCTGGGCGAAGGGGTGGCCGATGTCCTTCAGCATCTGCTCGGCGGCCGGGCGGATGTCGATCTCCTCGGCGCTTGCGCCGATCGCCTTCATCAGCGCCCAGGCGTTGGCCTTTGTGCCCTCGCTGGTGGCGAAGCCCGGGAGCGTGAAGGCCTGGATGGCCGAGCGCGGCTTGCCGAGCGCATCGCAGGCCTTGGCGGCCACGACCAGGGCGTGGGTGGAATCCAGCCCGCCGGAGACCCCGATGACGATGGTCTCGCTCTTCGTCGACTGAAGCCGGCGGACGAGCCCCTGCACCTGGATGTTGAAGGCCTCGTAGCAGTCCTGGTCGAGCCGGGCCGGGTCGTCGGGGACGAAGGGAAATCGGTCGAGGGGGCGGATCAGGCCCACGTCGGCCATGTGCGGCTGGTGCTCGAAGCGCACGCGGCGGAAGCGGGTTTCCGGATGGCCGGCGGCGGTTGCGGCGTCGTTGAAGGTCGGCGTGCGCAGGCGCTCGAGCCGCAGGCGCCCCGCGTCGATGTCAGCCACCGCAATCTGCGGCCTGGCCGGGAAGCGTTCGGTCTCTGCAAGGAGGGCGCCCAGCTCGTAGATGCCGCCCTGGCCATCCCAGGCCACGTCGGTGGTGCTCTCGCCGGGGCCTGCCGCGGCGTAGAGGTAGGCGGCCTGGCAGCGCACGGACTGCGAGGCGCAGAGCATGCCCCGCTCGTCCGCCTTGCCCACCACGATGTTGGAGGCCGAGAGGTTGCAGAGGATCAAGGCGCCCGCCAGCGCCCCTAGCGTCGAGGGTGGCGTGGCGGCCCAGAAGTCCTCGCAGATCTCCACATGGAAGACGAAGTCGGCGAGGTCGGCCGCCTCGAACAGCAGGTCCGTGCCGAACGGGACCGTCTGGCCGGCGAGCGTCATCTCCAGGCCGGCCAGGCCGACGCCCGGCGCGAACCAGCGCTTCTCGTAATATTCGCGGTAGTTGGGCAGGAAGCTCTTCGGGACCACGCCCAGGATGCGCCCGCGCGAGATCGCCACGGCGCAGTTGTAGAGCCGGCCATTACGGCGCACCGGTGCGCCCACCACGAGCACCGGCTTCAGCCTGCGGCTCGCCTCACAGAGCTCGGCAAGCCCGGCCTCCACCCGGTCCAGAATGGCGTCCTGCAGGTGCAGGTCGTCCTCGGCGTAGGAGGAGATGCCGAGCTCCGGGAACACCATCAGATCGCAGGCCTCGACGTCGCCGTCGTGGGCGAGCGCCAGGGTCTCGGCGACATTGCCGGCGGGGTCGGCCGTGCGCACGCGCGGCGCGCACACCGCGACGCGCACGAAACCGTGCCGGTGGATCGAGTAGAAAGCGTCCGCGTCAGCCATCCCAGCCCTCGACGGCGCGCCGGCGTCCGGCGCGTGAACCCCGCACGGCGGCGACCCTTACGCCCTATCTATTGACGAGGGATGGATCGCGCCACCCGGCGGGCCGGGCGCCCAGTTACTTCGCGGCAGGGATCGCGACCTCGACGTCGTTGGTGGCCGACATGAACCTGACCGCCGTCATGTGCCGCTTGGGCGCCCAGTCGGTCTTCACGTTGATCGGCGTGGGGGTGGCCGCCGCATTGGCGGGCTTGGTCGCCACCACATCGATCTCGTACACCCCGTCCGGAGGCGCGGCCGGATAGATCCGCGGCACGAACTGGGCGTCGGTGTAGCCCGGACCGGCGGCGACGCCGGAGACGTCGAGCGCCAGCGCGCCAGACGTCTTGGCCGGCGTGATCTTGGCGGAGCTGATCTTCTCGATCAGGCCCTGGCCCTGGTAGAAGACCTGGCTGCGGCCGAGGTCCTTCTTGGGCGCCGGCGCGGCCTCCTGGGCGTCGCTGTGGGACTGCTGGCAGGCGGCCAGGCCGAGGCATGTGACGGCCGCGGCCAGCATGAGCATACGCATGGGTTCCTCCCCGATTCCCATCGTTGTGCGGGGAGCTTGAGCCTGCCGGCAGGCGGTTGCAAGGCCGCCGAACGCCGTTGCCCCGACGCCTTCAGGCGTCGCAGGTGCGCACCGCATGGGCGACATGGAAGTCGCCGCTCACCGACAGCACGATCCAGTCGCCGGAGTGGGCTACGATCGGGCCTTGCGGCGTCAGGACCTGGACCGCGGCGGCGTCGGCCATCGCGCAACCCTCGTCGCCCAGCCACATCCACAGGGTGCGCCAGTTCTTGGCGTCGCCCGGCGGCGGCACGCGAAGGGCGGCGCCGTGGTCGAACCGGACATTGACTGCACTCGCGCGCATGGCCTCTCGGGAATCAGCCGTCGGGAGCCCCGAGTTCCAGGCCTATTCGGTCACCAACTGCTTAATCCGCCGCAGATTCAGTAGGGCGGAAGCTGGTCGTCCGTGGGCGCGACGGCCCGCTTCAAGGGGTGGTGCGGCGCCGGGCGACGCTCTCGCCTGGGCCCGGGCCTTTCCCTGGCGCGAGGCCTTTCGTGCGCCTCGGCACGGCGTCTCGCGCGGGTGGGGCGGACGTGCGGACGGGGGTGCGCGAGCTTCGGCTTCGGCAGGACGGCCGTGGTCAGCGCCGAGACCTGGGCCAGGCGGTTGCCCGCGTCCACGTCCTGCGGCAACACCGAGCGGGCGAGCGCCAGGTCGCGGTCAGGCGCAGCTCCGAACCACTGAGTCTGCGCCTGGGCGTCGCGCGCGCCGCGCACCACGAGGGCGGCGTAGTCGTCGAAGGCCAGGCAATAGTCGAGCCGCCCGGGGTCGGCCGGCGCATCGCTCGCGCAGGCGAGGGAGGCCTGCACCAGCGCATCGGGTCCGCCCTCGGCGAAGGCCTTCTGCACGTCGCCGTAGGCTCGCCTCACCTGCGCCGGATCGGGTTCGTCAGAGGCGTAGCGGAGCGGCTGGGACGCCGCGGCGGGGCGAGGCGGCGGGGCAGGCGCCGGGGGGGCCGGCGTCCGCTGCGGATGGGCGACCCACCAGGCCAGGGCGGCCGAAGCGGCCAGCGCCAGAAAGCCCGCGGCCAGCGCGCCGATTCGCGGGCCACGCCGCGATGGCGGCGCATCCTCGTCCAGCCAGAGCCCTGGGGGGCCGACTTCGGCCTCGTCCGTCATGGCTGAGCAACACGAAAGCGCCGCTTCGGTTGCAGCTCACATAACAACGCTCTTTTCAAAGCCGAAATGAACGCCTTAAAGTCAACTTAGTCAGGGCGCGCGGGCCGAACGGCTCTTCAGAACAGACGCCCGGCTGGGGAGGACAAAGTGACGGAGCATTCCGCGAAGGCGCCGGACCCCATGGACATCGCGCTGGGCGCCGCGGTGAGGATCAGGCGAAAGTCCCTGGGCATCTCGCAGGAGGCGTTGGCCGAACAGTGCGGCGTCTCGTTCCAGCAGGTGCAGAAATACGAGAACGGCGCGAACCGCATCTCCTTCTCGCGCCTGGTGCAGATCGCACGCGCTCTGCGCTGCCGGGTGGTCGACCTGATGGACGTACTGGACGCCCCCGACAAGGAGAACCCGTCGGACCTCGACCTCCTGGCGCGCCTGCGCACGCCCGGCGCGGTCGAACTGCTCAGCGCCTACGAGACCCTGAACGCCGAGTCCCGCGCCGCCCTGGTCGGGCTGCTGCGCACCCTCACCACCCGTCAGGCCGAGCCCCGGATGCGTCCGCGCGTAGTGGCCTGATCCGAGCCGCTATTCGGCCAGCACCTTGTCGATGACCTGTCTGGCGCCGGCCTGGTCCCAGTCGGCCTGGCCGGAGACGCGGCCGCGCTCGAGGCCGTCCTTGCCCAGGATGACGGTGCTGGGCACGCCGGTCGCCTGGGGCTTCAGCGCCCACGGCAGCTTGGCGTCAGGATCGCTGTAGAAATTGAGCGGCGGGTATTTGGCGATGAAGGCCTTGGCCGCGGCGACCTGCTCGGGCGTGTCGATGCTGACCGGCACCACCGCCACCGGCTTTCCCGCGTATTCCTGGGCCAGCTTCGCCAGCGTCGGCATCTCCACCTTGCAGGGACCGCACCAGGTGGCCCAGAGGTTCAGCACCACGACCTTGCCCTTGAAGTCGGCGGCGGTGATCTTCTTGCCGCTGGCGTCGTGGAAGACATAGGCCGGGGCGGGCTGGCCGTCGGCCAGATGCTGCACCAGCTTGGCCACGTCGTGGGTCTCGGGCGCGGTTCCCGCCGGGACCGGGGCGGAAACGCCGGCCGGCCCGGCCTGTTCAGCCGGCTTTTGCGACGACTGGGCTATGATGTAGAGAACCGCCGCGACGCCGATCAGAGCGGCGCCCCAGAGGACCCACATCAGGACCCTGCCTCTGGGCTTCGCCTCGGAATTCTCGCTCATATGACAGACTCTTCCTCTGACGCCCCGAACCCCCAGGGACACGCCCGGCCAGGGCAGGCCATGTGGGGCGGCCGCTTCTCCGAGAAGCCGGCGGAGCTGATGCAGGCGATCAACGTCTCCATCGGCTTCGACCGCAGGCTGGCGCGCGAGGACCTGGCGGGCTCCCGCGCGCACGCGGCGATGTTGCGCAAGGCGGGCGTCTTATCAAGCGAAGACGAGGCGGCGATCCAGAAAGGCCTCGGCGACATCGAGGCCGAGATGGCCGCCGGGACCTTCCCCTTCCGGGAGGAGTTCGAGGACATCCACATGAACGTGGAGGCCCGCCTGCGCGAGCTGATCGGGCCGGCGGCGGGGCGGCTGCACACCGCGCGCTCGCGGAACGACCAGGTGGCGCTCGATTTCCGCATGTGGGTGCGCGAGGCATGCGAGCGCACCGCCGGCCAGGTCAGGGCGCTGCAGCGTGCGCTGGTCGCCAAGGCCGAGGCGCATGCCGACGCGGTGATGCCGGGCTTCACTCACCTGCAGCCCGCTCAGCCGGTGACCTTCGGCCACCACCTGATGGCCTATGTGGAGATGTTCGGCCGCGACGCCTCCCGCTTCGCCGACGCGCGGGCGCGGATGAACGAGAGCCCGCTGGGCGCAGCGGCGCTCGCCGGCTCCTCCTTCCCGATCGACCGCCACATGACGGCGAAGGCGCTGGGGTTCGAACGTCCCACCGCCAATTCGCTGGACAGCGTGGCCGACCGCGACTTCGCCCTGGAGGCGCTGGCGGCGGGCTCGATCTGCGCGCTGCACCTGTCGCGCCTGGCCGAGGAGATCGTGATCTGGATGACGCCGCAGTTCGGCTTCGTGCGGCTCTCGGACGCCTTCACCACCGGGTCCTCGATCATGCCGCAGAAGAAGAACCCGGACGCGGCCGAGCTGGTGCGCGCGAAGGTCGGAAGGCTGCTCGCCAGCTTCACGCAGCTGGCGGTCGTGATGAAGGGGCTCCCGCTCACCTATTCGAAGGACATGCAGGAGGACAAGGTCCCCACCTTCGAGGCCTTCGACGCGTTGGAGCTCTCGCTGACGGCCATGGCCGGCATGGTGGCTGACCTGGAGCCGGACCGCGCGCGCATGGCCGCGGCCGCCGGCGCGGGCTTCTCCACCGCGACCGACCTCGCCGACTGGCTCGTCCGCGAGCTGGGCCTGCCGTTCCGCGAGGCGCACCACGTGACGGGCTCGGCCGTGAAGCGCGCCGAGCAGCTGGGCTGCGATCTGGCGCGCCTGCCGCTTTCGGAGTTGCAGGCGCTGGAACCCGGGATCACACAGGATGTCTATCAGGTGCTGACGCCGGAAAGCTCCGTCGCCAGCCGTGCAAGCTATGGCGGGACGGCGCCTGACCAGGTCCGCGCCCAGATCGAGCGGTGGAAGGAGATCCTCGCATGAGCCGTCAGACGAGCGCTTCGCTGGGCGCCCTGGCCGCCGTGATCGCGCTGAGCGCAGGGCTGGCCGGCTGCGGCAAGATGGGCAGCCTCGACCGCCCGGGCCCACTGTTCGGCCACGGCCAGCCGGTGGCGCAAGGCCGCCAGCAGCAGGACCCGAACCGGCCGGTGCAGACCGTCGATCCGCGTGACGAGACCGCCACGCCGGCTCCGCCGCGCACCCTGCCGATCCCTGGCCAGTCGCCCAATCCGTGGGCCAATCCGCCGAACCCGGGCGCGCTTCCGGACCCCTACGCCAACCCGCGATGAACCACTTCGAGCTCCGCGAGGGCGAGCTCTACTGCGAGGACGTGAGCCTCGCCCGCATCGCCGAGGCGGTGGGGACGCCGGTCTACGTCTATTCGTCGGCGACTCTGGAGCGGCACTATCTGGTGCTGCGCGACGCGCTGCGGGACGCAGGCCTGGGCGAGCCGCTGATCGCCTTCGCCGTGAAGGCCAACTCCAACGTCGCCGTGCTGAAGACCCTGGGCGCGCTTGGCGCCGGCGCCGACGTGGTCTCCGAGGGCGAGGTCCGGCGCGCCCTGGCGGCGGGGATCGCGCCGGAGCGGATCGTCTTCTCCGGTGTCGGCAAGACCGCCCAGGAGATCGCCTTTGCGCTGCAGGCCGGCGTCGCCGAGATCAACGTCGAGTCCGAGCCGGAGCTGAAGCTCGTCGATCAGGTGGCGCAGGGCCTGAAGACCCGCGCGCGCATCGCCATCCGGGTAAATCCGGACGTGGAGGCCGGCGGCCACGCCAAGATCTCGACCGGCAAGGCGGAGAACAAGTTCGGCGTCTCCTTCGCCGAGGCCGAGCGGCTGTATGCCAACGCCTCCAATGCGGCGGGGCTGAAGCCGGTCGGCGTCGCCTGCCACATCGGCAGCCAGATCACCGACCTCGCCCCCATGGAGGCGGCGTTCGGCAAGATGCGGAGCCTGGTCGAGCGCCTGCGCCGCCAGGGCCTTGCGGTGGAGCGGCTGGACCTCGGCGGCGGCCTGGGCGTGCCCTATTTCAACCAGCCGGAGCCTCCCTCGCCCGCGGCTTACGCCGCGATGATCGCCCGCGTGATGGCCGGCCTCGAGATCCAGTTCGCCTTCGAGCCCGGCCGGATGATCGCCGCCAACGCCGGCGTGCTGGTGGCGCGCGTGCAGCACGTCAACGCCCGGCCGGAGGGTCGCAATTTCCTGGTGCTCGACGCGGCCATGAACGACCTGCTCAGGCCCGCCATGTACGACGCCTATCACGACATCCGCCCGGTGAGGCCGCGGCCCGGCGCGGCGGTCACCTACGACGTGGTGGGTCCCGTCTGCGAGACCGGCGACACCTTCACCCGCGACCGGGCTCTTGCGCCCATGCAGGCCGGCGACCTGCTGGCCTTCATGACCGCCGGCGCCTACGGCGCGGCGATGTCGAGCGAGTACAACTCCCGCCCGCTGGTCCCCGAGGTGCTGGTGAAGGGCGCGGCGTTCGCCGTCGTCCGCCCGCGCCAGACCTACGACGAGATGCTGGCCCGCGAGCGCCCAGCGCCCTGGCTGTGAAAGCTGCTCCCCCTGTCCGGAGAGGCGGCGGTAGGAGCGGAGCTAGCAGATTGATCGGCCGAGCCTTGGACCGAAGCGCCGGCTGCGGACCTCAAAGTAGCTTCCGACCCTGTGTCGACCCATGTCCCAAATGATTGCGTCATCGCGCGACCGATAGCGGCCCTTTTGCGGGTCCGCCGCCGGCCTTCTATTTCGCTTTGGCGATCGCCGTGAGCGACGCGATGGCGGCGTCCGCATGTTCGCGGCCGGCGCCGACCTCGACAAGTATGAGGCCGTCGACGAGCGCCAGGATCATCGCCGCGAGCCCGTCGCGGGCAGGCCCCGGCGGCTGATCGAGCCGTTGCGCGATCCAGCCCAAGAACCCTTGGGTGACCTGCCGTGAGATGTCCGCGAAGGGGGCCTCGTTTCGCGCAGCCGCCGCCACCACCTCCAGCCACAGTCGCATGTAGGGCAGGAATTCCTGCTCGAGGACGAAGCGCCCGGCCCGCGCCGCCAGCGTCCAGGGCGCCAGGTCTGCGCCCTCTGGGATGGCTACGCTCAACCGCCGCGCCATGCCGTCCGCCAGGCGCGCCATCACCTCGGCCATCACCTCGGCCTTGTCGGCGAAATAGTAGAGCAGCATCCGGTCGCTCACGCCCGCCGCAGCCGCGAGTTGCCGCAGGCTCGCTTGCGACAGGCCGGTGGCCAGCAGGTGGGTCTCCAGGGCGTCGAGCACACGCTCGCGCTGCTCGTCTCGGACCGCCATCGCCGCACCTCTTGTAGCAACCGCTACATATGCTATTCTGTAGCGACTGCTACAGGAATTGACCATGCAACCTTCCCTCTACGAGGTCCTGCCGTGGATTGCAGCCTTGGGCTTCGTGCTGCTCGGGGTGATGCACGCGCTCGGACGGCCGCCGCTGCGCGGCGCCTGGATCGCGCCCGCCACCCTCGCCGGCGTCTTTCTGGGCTGGTCCCTGTTCACGATCGTCCAAAACTGCGTGACGGCCGTCTGGGTCGAACACACCCGCAACGCCTGGGGAAACCAGATCTGGTTCGATCTGCTCTTGGCGACAGGCTTGGCCATGGTGCTTCTGTTTCCGCGGGCGCGCGCCGTCGGCATGCATCCGCTCCCCTGGTTCCTTCTGGTGGCGGCGAGCGGAAGCGTCGGTCTCTACGCCATGCTGGCCAGGTGCATGTTCCTGGAAGAGAGACACCCCGCCCGCATCATTAAGCCCTCCGGCGATCGGCCGGACTGAGGAGAGGAATCATCCATGTCCACGCTCGCAAGATCGGCTTCCGAGGTCGTTCACGCCTTCATGGGGGAGATGGAATGCCTCGACTATGAGGCGGCGATGACGCATGTCGCGCCGGATTGCGAATACACAAACCCGCCCCCGATCGGCACGGTCCATGGTCCCGAAGGCGTGCGGGCGGTCCTGGAGCCGTTCTTCGCCCCGACCCTGGAGAACGAATTCCGGATCCTTCGCGAGGCGACGGACGGGGCGCGCGTCTTCGTCGAGCGACTGGACCGGCACCGCCTCAAGGACCGCTGGGTCGAACTGCCCGTGACCGGCGTCTATGAGGTGGTCGGCCACAAGATTGTCTACTGGCGCGACTACTTCGATGCCCAGACGATCCTCAGCCAGTGGCCGAGTTCGTAGCGGCTCGCGCAGCGGTGGCCGCCAAGGGCTGCGAGGCTAGCCCAGATCCGCGCAGGTGTCCGGGTTCACGGGCTTGGTCGGCGACCGGCTCCAGGCGCCATTCGCCTTGGTGAACAGGGCGGCGGCGGTGGACGGCTGCGGCGCGCCCTTGTCGTCGAAGCCTGACCAGGTCATGTCCGCCACGAGCTTGGCGGTGACGCCCTTCGCCTGGTCGTCCGGGGTGATGGTCCGCTGCGCCTTGCAGGCGACCTCGAATGTGTCGCACTTCTCGCCGGCCGGGGCGCGCTTACAGCTGATCTGGGTGGCGGCGAGGTCGTTCTTCCAGCCTTTGATCGCGTCACCGAGGCCGGCGTAGGGGTCATTGGAGGCGGCCTTGTGGCCTCCGCTGCAGGCCGTCAGCGTAAGAAGCGCGAGCGCCAGTCCGGCGAAAACCTTCATCCAGTCACCTTTCGTTCGATAGCCAAACGCGTGCGGCCGCCGTCGGGCCGCGCCTCAGGCCAGGAGGAACCGATCAACTTCGCGCCAGCGACGGCGCACCGTGGTGAACAGCGAGACGCCGTCTACGCGCTGGACCACCGGCGGCGCAAGGCGGCTGCGGACCTGCGGCTCGAGCGCACCGAGATCCAGCCCCTCGCCCATGGCCACGGTGACGTGCGGGATCACGGTTTCGAACTGGCCGCCGTAGGGTGCGAAGTCCGGGAACGCGGCGCAGATCGCCTGGACCAGCGCGAGGATCGCCGCCTCCGGCTCCGGCGCGATCCAGAGCACCTCCGGAAAACGCCCGATGCGAGAGAATGTGAGGTCGAAACCTGCAAAGCCGCGGATCACCTCGGCGAGGCGTCCGCGCTGGGAGGGACCGATCTGCACCGGATCCATGAACGGATACAGCACGGTGACGTGCGCCGGCATGCCCTGGCGCGCGGCGGGATCGCGCCGTTGGCGGATGTCGCCGATCGCCGCGTCGAGCTGGGGCGTCAGGAGGACCAGCCCCGAGGTGCTCAATCCAGCGCCCCGATGAAGGGCAGGCCGCGGTAGGCGCCGGCGGCGTCCATGCCGTAGCCCACGAGGAACCGCTGGGGGGCCTCCCAGCCCACGAAGTCGGGCTCGATGGCGCGCGGGGTGGGCCAGGGCTTGCGCGCGAAGACGGTGGTCAGCACGTCACGTGCGCCGGAGTCGCGGACCAGCCGCGCGGCCTCCGAGAGCGACAGCCCGGTGTCGAAGACGTCGTCGACGATCAGCGCCGTACGCCCGGCCAGTGGTCGCTGCAGGTCGGCGCGCACCTCGCAGCGGCCGAGGCTCGCGCGCTCATCGCCGTAGGAGGCCAGCCACAGGGCGTCGAAGCGCACGTGACGGCCGAGCCTCGCCAGCGCCCTCATCAGGTCGGCGCAGAACCACAGGCCGCCGGTCAACAGGCAGACCGCGACCGTCTCGTCGTCGGTGCGCGGCGCGATCGCCTCGGCCAGGCCTGCGACCCGGGCGGCGACCTCGGCCTCGCTCAGGAGGACCTTCGGTTCAGCCATGGGAAA
>JAGWSE010000232.1 GCA_028869395.1 Alphaproteobacteria bacterium
CGAAGGTGAGCTTCATGAAGCCGTCGACGGCGGGGTTCGGCGCCTTCTGGCCGAGCAGGGCGGCGGCCACATCGCGCGTGCGATGGTCGTAGAGGAGCTCGGGGCGCAGCGCGCTGAGGTAGGTCTCGACGGCCGCGCGGCTCGTCGGGACCTCCGTCGCGCCCATCTTACGGGCGATGATCGCCGTCTCGGCGAAATAGCGGTCCTGGTCGGCGGCGGGGAAGTGCGGGTCGCGGTAACGGAGGTAGGCGTCGAGAAAGCTCTTCACCTCGGCCACGTGCACCCAGGTGAGAAGCTCCGGATCGTTGGCGGAGTAGGGCGTCCCGTCCGGCAGGCTCCCGTGCACGCGGTCGTGTATCCTGTGGACGTGGGCGATCAGGGCGAGGGCTTCGTCTGTCGAGCCGTAGGTGGTGCCGGCGACGAAGCGGGCGGTGCCGCGCAGTCGGCCGGCCATGTCCTCGCGGAAGTTGGAGTGGTCCCATACGCCGGCGAGCGCGCGGGGGTGCAGCATCTGGAGCAGCAGCGCCGCTTCGCCGCCGATCAGCATCGAGGTGAAGTCGCCGTGCACCCGCCACGAGGCCGAGTCCGGGCCGAAGAAGCCGGCGTCCTTCGTGCTTTCCAGGAACGGCGTGTCGCCCTCGCGGCGGCCGACCAGCCGCAGAACCTGGGTCGTGATGACGGATCGGAGCGGGGACATGGGACCGACGCTGGAAGTAGGCCCGATCGGCCGCAGGCGCCAGCGGTGGGATGGGCGAGGAGCGGTTGGCCGTCAGCTGTTCATCGCCTCGAGGACCTGACCGTTAGCGGACCTTCTCCACCTGCAGGCTCCCCGGCGGCAGAGGGCCGATGGGCGGCTGGGCGTCGGCCGGGCCGAGCCAGGCGGCCCATTGGGACCTGGGCAGGATGGCGACCTGGCGGTCGTGATAAGGGGCGACGTCGGAGCCCGGCTCGCAGGTCAGCATGGTGAAGCGGTCGTCGCGCACCAGGCCCGCGATGCAGAAGAGTTCGCCCGCGAAGAGGTCGGAGCCTTCGGTCGGCGTGAACAGCCACTTGGACTTCGGGTGCTTTGAGCCCGTGAACTCGTAGAAGCCGTCCGTCGGGATCAGGCAGCGGCCTACGGGGAAGCGGCGGCCTTCCGAGCGGAAGTTGATTACCGGCGGCCGGCCCGGCGGGACGAAGCCCCAGCGGAGCTGCTTCAACTCCGCGCCTTCCGGCGAGCCCACGATGATCGGGGCGGGGTCCGTCGGGCGGATGGAGTCTCGCGGCTCGAGGTTCGGCGCGCCGCCCGACCAGTGCAGGGGCATGCGCAACTGACTGAACGCCTGGGCGATCTTGTCCAGCGACTGCCTGAAACGGTATTCGTTGCACATCGCCGCAGCACACTAGGCGCGCCGCTCGTCCACGCAACGGCTACGACGCCTGGATCGCTGGAACTTGGCTGGGGGCCTTGATGTGCGCGGAACGCGCAGGCGCACGTCTTGGGCGAGACCGCGTGGCGCCTCCGAGCCGATTTGCGCCAGTCCCTGTCAGCGCCGCACGAGCGTGAAGTCCTCCATCATCATCCAGGCGCCGCCGTGGGCCGCGTGTGTGTCGCCGGCGCCGGCCACTTTCAGGTCGCCGCGTGCGGAGGACTGGAAAGACACCGCGACCTTCGGGCGGTTTGGCTGCTCCTTCGAGGCGAAGCTGGCCGGCCCCGTGCGGGCGAGGACGAAGGTGTGGTCGCCGGGGAACTGGACGTCCTTGGGAAGGGTGACGACGAGCTGGTTCGGGTTCGCCCCCGGGCGGATGTCGAAGCGGTAGTGGAGGTCGCGCTCGATCCAGGCGCCGGAGATTGCGGCGGTGGGCGTCGGCGCAGGCGCGCCGAGGGCTGGGGCTGAAAGCGCCGCGAGCGCGACGGCCAAGGCTGCGGTCATTGGCAAGCGGTGCGTCACGCAATTTCCTCCCACGCGAAATCCGAACGCGGGCGACCAGGCCGCCCGCGCCGAGAGAGGGAAAGGCCGCGTTGGCGCGGCCGCAAGTTACATCCCGGTAAGGCCGTCTACATCAGCTCGCCGCCGGCCATCGCCGCCGTCGTGCCGTGCTCCTTGAAGGCCTTGATGACGTTGCGGCCGACCGTCCAGCGGTGGACCTCGTCGGGGCCGTCGACGAGGCGCTGCGAGCGGATCTGGGTGTACCAGCGGGCGAGCGGGGTGTCCTGGCTGTAGCCCAGAGAGCCGTGCAGCTGGATCGCGGTGTCGACCACATGGTGGACCATGTTGGCCAGGTAGACCTTGGCCATGTGGTTCTCCTGACGCAAATCCAGACCCTTCTCCGCCTTGTAGGCGATGTGCATCAGCATGAGGCGGCCGATGTAGAGCTGGGTCGCGCACTCGGCGAGCATGAACTGGACGACCTGGCGGTCGGCCAGCGGCCGGCCGAAGGTCTCGCGGCCGATCACCCGCTCTGTGGCCATGTCGAGGGCGCGCTGGGCCATGGCGACGTTGTGCATGCCGTGGCGCAGGCGGCCGTAGGCGAGGCGATGCTGGCCCATGTTGAAGCCGTTGCCTTCGCCGCCGAGAAGGTTCTCGGCCGGGACCACAAGATCCTTGATCTCGATCTCGGCGTGGCCGCCGCCCAGGATGTGGCTGAGCGGGCCCTCGATGGCCATCGTCGGGATGTTGCGCTTGATGTTGTAGCCGGGGTTCGGCAGCTCGACGATGAAGGTCGAGTAGCGCTGGTGGCGCGGCGCATCCGGGTCGGTCATGGCCATGACCAGGGCCATGTCGGCGTTGGTGGCGGCCGAGGAGAACCACTTCTCGCCATTGAGGATGTAGTTCTCGTTGCCCTGCTTCTCGGCGCGGGTCTGCATGCCGGTGGCGTCGGAACCGGCGGCCCGCTCGGTCATGGAATAGCAGACGCGCTTCTCGCCATTCAGCAGCGGCTTGAGGAACTTCTCCTTCTGATAGTCGGTCCCGTGCGCCAGGATCGTCATCATGGTGGCGTCGTCGGGGCCCTGGGTGTTCATGGAGAGCGCGCCCAGGTAGCTCTCGCCGAGCTCCATCTGGACCAGCGCGTTGGCGAGCGGGCCCAGGCCCATGCCGCCGTATTCTTCCGGTATGAACGGGCACCACAGGCCCTGGGCGCGGGCCTTGGTCCGCAGTTCCTGAAGGACGGTTTCGAAGCTTTCCTTGTCGGTCACGCGCTTCTCGGCGGGGATGCACTCGTCATGCACCCACTTGCGCACGCGCGCCTGGACTTCCCGGGCTTCTTCCGGGACTTCGAAGTCGATGGCCATCGGCGGCCTCCCTTTCCTTGGATGTTCGTTGGCGAACACCCTGGGCCGGCGGACCGGCGTCAGGCAAGAGGCGCTGGGCGGTGGGGCCCGATCAGGCCGCGGCCTCGACCGCGCCGCGGGTGCGGATGCGGTCGAAGTCGAAGATGAGGCTGTCGAGGGCGCCAGCGCCCTTTTTCGCCCCGAGGCGGCGGCCGTCATAGAGGATCGCCTGCAGTTCATCGCGGGCGCGGCGCACGCGGCTTTTCACCGTGCCGACCGGGCAGCCCATGATGTTGGCCACCTCCTCGTAAGAGAGACCGCCCGCGCCCACCAAGATGAGCGCCTCGCGCTGGAAGTCCGGCAGCATGGCGAGCGCCCGGCGGACGTCTTCCAGGTCGACGTTGGCGGCAGGGTCGTCCGGCGCCACCAGGGTGCGCTCGATGATCTCGGCGTCGTATTCGGCGCGCCACTTGCGGCGGCGCTGGCCTGAGTAGAAGCGGTTTCGCAGGATGGTCGAGAGCCAAGCCCGCAGGTTGGTGCCCGCGTGGAACTGATCGCGACAGCGCCAGGCCTGGAGCACGGTTTCCTGAGCCAGGTCCTCCGCCTGCTCGATGTCGCCGGTGAGGGTGCGGCCAAAGGCGCGCATGAAGGGGACCGCGGCGAGAAGCTCTTCCTCGAAACGATCGGCAGGCAAATGATCGGCCATTACGCGCCCTCCCTCCGGCGCCTAAAACGGCTACGGCGAAGCTTGGTTCCGGCCCGGCTGCGATTTCTGAAGGCTCCGACCCTGGCTGCCTGAAAGTTGCTAATTTGTACTCTGCGCCCGGGCGTGTTTCCGCCAGGATTTCGTCATCGTCGCATTTTGCGCCCCGGCGTGATCAGGCCTTGGCGAAGAGACCTCCCGCAGGGTAGCTTACAGATGTAAGTTTGTAGCGTGGAGCGTGCGATGTCGAACGAGCGGGAATCCCTGGACTATGGCGGACGGGCGAAGCGCCGGCGCACGCCGCGCTGGCTGGCGCCGACGCTCGCGGTTGCGGCGGCTGTGGTCGTCACCGGGGCGATCTGGGGACCGAGCCTGCTGATCCACCGGCGGCAGGCCATCGCCACGGCCCACGCCTGGGCCCTGAAGGGACCGCCCTGCCAGGCGCTGACGCCCGCGACCTACGGCAAGCAGTGGTTCAAGGCGACCAAGGCATTCCAGTGGGATGGGGCGACGTTTGCGCGGGGCGCGGGCGACGCCAGCTGCCAGGAGGTCAGGAACGACGGGGGCGCCGGCCTGGGCGAACATCCAGTCTGCCAGTTCACGAGCCCGCAGGTGATCGCGGTCACGACCGGAAAGGGCCTCTTCTACTTCACGCCCGGGATCGGCAAGCCGGCGACCGTCACCGTGGAGGATGGCATGCCGAGTTGCGTGGCGGCGGGCGACTTCAGGCTCTAGCTCCATCCGGGCTCATGGCGCAGGACGGGCCGAGCCAAGGCCGGGCAGGAGGTTTGCGGGCGCAGCCCCTACCGTACCGCGCGGTCTGCCAAATTCTGCAGCAGATCGAGGCTCGTCCTGTGGAAGCCGGGCCGGGCGTGGACTCCATCCTCACCGAACTGGAGCACCACGTCGCCGGGCTCGGCCGGCCGCCACAGGACGCCGCCGGCGCTATCCGGGTTGGAGCTCTTGGCGAAGGCGACCCAGTAGGCGGTCATGGCGTCGGCGATCTTGTGGTCCTGCGGCGTGGCGGCTGGGAAGGTCCTTCCGCCGAAAGTCACTGGGTGATCGATCAGGTTGTTGAAGACGTAGATGATCTCGCTGCCATGGCCGGCGCCAGGGAACTCGGCGCGCTCCGCTTCGGGCACGTAGGAAAAGTAGTAGGTCCAGGCCTTGTCGCCGTGCGCGGCGTGCAGACGGGCGAGGTAGCGATCGGGCTCGATCACCGTGCTCTCGGTCGTGGCGTCCATTGCGACGGTGGCGGGATCGGAGGCGCCGTAGGCGGCGGCCAGCGCCGAGCGCTCCGAGCCTGCGCGGACGAGCACCGCCTCGGGATGCCTGCGGGCTTCCGGGAAAAGCGAAGCCTCCCAGCTGTTGCCGCCGGCGATGTAGGGGACCGACGCCTCCTTGCCCTGGGCCCACGCCTCGGGCGGCGGCTCGGGGATCAGCACGCCGTCCACCATGGGCGAGGGAATGGCTGGATCGGCAAGCCCGCTCACCGGGGCTGCGAGTTGCTGGACGGTGAGCGCGCGGAGCGCCTTGGCGGCGGCGGGTCCCGTTCCGGTGACGCCTACGGAGGCGGCGAAGCGCTCGCCCACCGCCTCGCCGGTGCGCGGAGCCTCGCCGCGGATGGGGATGCCGCCGTCGCGGCCGAAGCCGGATTCGGAGATCGCCTTCTGGAAGAGTCCGCGCGCGTCCGGCGCGGTCATCAACCAGTTGACCAGGATGCCGCCGGCGCTCTCGCCAAAGATGGTGACATTGCGGGGATCGCCGCCGAAGGCGGCGATGTTCGCCTTGACCCATTTCAGGGCGGCGATGTTGTCCATGATGCCGTAGTCGCCGAGCGGTCCCTTTGGGTTCTCCGCGGTGAGCGCCGGATGGGCGAAGAATCCGAGGCGCCCGAGGCGATAGTTGAGCGTGACCAGCACCACGCCGCGCTCGGCGAAATGGGTCCCGTCATAGAAGGGACTGCCGCCGGTCCCGAAGATGAAGGCGCCGCCGTGGATCCAGACCATGACGGGAAGCTTCTCGCCGGGCCGGAAGGAGGCCGGGGTCCAGACGTTCAGATACAGGCAGTCCTCGGACTGGTGGGCCGTTCCGCCGGAGCGGGCGATACCCATCTGGATGCAGGCGGGTCCGTAGGCGGTCGCCTCGCGCACCCCGCTCCAGTGGGCGGCCGGGGCGGGCGGGCGCCAGCGCAGGTCGCCGACCGGAGGCGCGGCGAAGGGTACGCCCTTGAAACTGGTGACCGCGCCGGCGGTGGCGCCGCGCAGCATCCCTTCCGCGACGCGCACCGTTTCGGAGGCGTGAGCAGGCGCGCCGAGCGCAACGATCGAGAGCGCGGCCGCGGCCGCGGCGAGAGCGCGTGCAAACGCCATGAGATGAGCCTCCCCTGAACGCCGGTCGGTCCCTGGCGTCGGGGGAATTGAGACGCCGCGGGCGACGCAAGGTCAAGACAGGGGCGAAGGGACCCGGGCCACATTCCGGACATGCGAGGGCCGCGGTTGACGGCTAAGGTTGACGGAGTGTCCCGGGGGAGGGTTCGTGATGCGTCGCGCGTGGGCGGTCGTGGTGCTGGCGGCGTTTGGGATCGCCATGCCGGCGGCGGCGCAGACGAAGTGGCCCAGCGGGTCCTACAACCTCTTCATCAGCCCCTGCGGCGAGCCTTTCCGGGCCGATGCGGCCAAGCCCTATCCCGTGGTGACGTGGTTCGCGCAAGCCGACACGAACCACGACGGAGCGATCGAGCGGGCGGAATTCCGGGCCGACGCGAAGCGATTCTTCGGCGTGCTGGACGCCGACCACAACGGGGTGATCTCGGACATCGAAGTCCAGCGGTACGAACACCAGATCGCGCCCGAGATCCTGGATGGGCTGCGCGTCTCGGAGATCACCCGGCCGGGCGTGGTCCTGGCGCAGTTCGTCGACCCGAACTACGACCACATCCCGACGGTTCGCGGCGACGACGCCTCCCGGGTGCCCGAAGGACAGCCGCCGCCGGTGGACCCGGCGGACATGCAAGGGGCGGCGCCCTTCAACCTCCTTGCCGAGCCGGAGCCGGTGACGAGTTCGGATACCGATTTCGACGGCCGGATCACGCTGGCGGAGTTCCTGGGGGCCGCTGACCGCCGGTTTGACGAACTGGACCGCAATCACGACGGCAAGCTGACGCTTTCGGAGTTGCCGCAGACCGTGCAGCAGAAGCTGGCCGAGGAGCGCCGGAGCCGTCACCGCGGCTAGATCAGGGCTGGAATCAAACCCCCCGGCCAGGGGGCGGCCGGGGGGTGGTGGTGACACACCAGGAGAGCCGGCGGCCTGCGGGGGACAAGCCGCGCCGGCGCAATGTTGGTACGCCCGCGTAGCGGTTCCACCATTCACCTTTGAGGTGTGCTGGCAAAGAAAAACCCCCGACGAGCAAGGGGCGCCTCGTCGGGGGTTTCCTAGACCAACGGCTAGACTGGAGAGCTAGTCGCACAGCTTCAGCCCGCGAGGCCCTGGAAGGTTCCCCTTCCTGCCGGGCCCCAGGCGCCGGGGCGAGCCGTTGGCTTGACGAGGCGCCGATCGCATGCCGACCCTTGCGGCGGTCGTCCTTCGCAGCTGATTTTATGGCTGGGGGCGCCGAACAAGGCGCCTTGGCCGAGACGAGGCTCACGCCTCTTCGTCCGCTCCGTGCAATCGCGCGACGGTCCGGTGGTTGTGGGCGGCCGATCGGATGATCAGCCGTCGGATCTCCGATAGCTCGGCGGCCGCCTTGGGGGTGTAGGTGAGTTCATTGCCGCGCCGCGCCACGTAGCCATCCCTCACCAGCGCGGCGACCTTTCGGCGGACCGTCTCCTCTGGGATGCCGCTCGAGGCGGCGATCGACTTCACGTTCGTGGGGCGGGCGGGCAGCCGGTCGCACAGGCCTGATTCAACCTGTTCGAGGTCGAGCGAGGCGGCCTCCGGGTGCTCGGCCATCCTGAGCGCCAGGATGAGGATGATGTGGAATTTCTCGGCGTCGCCCGCAAAGGCGCGGTGCGCCTCGGTCAGCAGGGCGAGCAGGGGCGAGAGGAGCTCGCGCGCCACACGGCCATAATTTTCCCGCAGCAGCTTCTGACTGAGTGTCGGCATCCCGACGTAGGCAACGCGCTCCATGGGTCGGTCGTTCGCCTGACCCACCGGAACGCCGACCGACACGAGCCCGGGGAAAGAGCCGGAGATGACGCTCTCCGGCGTGCGGACGACCCCCGCTGGGGGCGTGGTCGTCTGCGGAGGATGTCCGGCTCTCACCGCTTACCGTCGCCGGCCACTTCTCACAACCGGCGCGTTAACTGTATGCACGCCTAGGTAGGTGAGCGGCAATCCGGTGCGGCCCCAAATTGGGGCCCTGGGCGGCAGGGCGGCAGGTCAGGCCGTGCGGGCGGCCGGGGAGGCGGTGTCGCGGCGGCGCTCGGGCCCATCGAAGTCGACGGTGCGGCGACGCCGGCAGGGCCCGATGTAGGTCTCGGTCTCTATGAACGGACGCCTGCGGCCGAAGACGGCGTCGAGCTTGGCGCAGAGGCTGGCCGCCGTGAGCGGCTTGATCAGGTATTCATCCACGCCGACGTCGCGCGCCGAGAGGATGACCGGGCCCTCCGCGCGGCCGGTCACCATGATCACCGCCATGCGGCGGTTCGGATTCTGGGCGGCGTGGCGAACCTTGGAGGTGAGCTGCACCCCGGTCTCGCCGGCCATGTCGTAGTCGGTGAGCAACACGTCGTAGCGGGAGATGCGCAGCATGTCGAAGGCGACGGCGGCGTCGCGCGCCTCGTCGACGTGGCGCGCGCCCAGGCCGAACAGCAGGGACTTGAGGATTTCCCGCATCGGCTGGTGGTCGTCGACCACGAGGAACCTGGCGTCCCTAAGCTGCATGAGACCAATGTTATGCGACGTCCCGTTAGCGCTTCCCTAAGGCTGTGGCGGCGGGGGTCGGGCGCGGCTAAGCTCCTGCCCATGAAAGCGGCTCTGGCCCTGATCATCCTCGCCACGGCGCTCGGCGGCTGCCAGACGACGACCACAGGCGCCTCGCGGCTCGCCGGCCAGGACCTGGATGCTGCGGTGGCGCTCTACGGCCCCTGGAGCGACGAGATCGTATTGAAGGGCCGGCCGCTCTACATCTGGCGGCGCACCCTGATCGCCAACGGAGAGCCGCAGGTCTGCGAGTTCCGTGTGGAGCTGGGGTTCCGGCGCCAGATCAGTCGCGCCTACATGCAAGGCGTTCCAGCGGCGTGCAGACTCTACGCTGTCAAATCTGAGATGACCACGAACTGAGGGCGCTCACCCCGGTCCGGAACGCCTGCCGCACGGACCGGGGCTGCACGGCGCCTGAAGCTTCGCGCGACCAATCGGAAGCGTCGCCGCAGGGGGAAAAAGCGTGAGCGTTGGCGAGGTTCCGCCGCGGGTCCGCTATCTTTCTCGCGCGTGTCAGGCGGCGAGATCGATCTCCAGGCCGAGGCTGGCCTCGAAGTCCTGGAGGATGTCCATCATCTCGTCCCAGGACGCGGTGAGCGGCGCGCCCTCCGGAAGGCGGTAGCGCCAGAAGCTGGCGATGTGGGCGATGCCGCCGATGCGCTCGCCGAGCGAGGAGAACATGTCGGGCGCCTGGACCAGGAAGTCGCGGAAGGCCACGGGCTGACCGTTGGCGGTGAGCTCGTGGTAGGCGCGATCGTAGACCATCAGGGTCTGGCTGACGTCGCGGCGGAAGCGGGAGATGGTGACGCCCAGCCGCTGCATGGCCTGGTCGACGTAGCGGGCGACCTCGTGCTCGCGCACGCCGCCGATGTCGACGCGATGGATCTCGTCCATCACCGCGATCAGCTTCGGCCAGAGGTCGTTGAGCATCCACTTGTAGTAGAGGAAGCCCTTCCAGCTGAAGACGCCGTCCTTGTAGGCCTCGCCTTCGAGGTTGAGCGTGAGGCGCAGCGGCTCGAGCCGCTCGTCCACCTGGGTGGAGAGCAGGATCTTCACGAGCTTGGCCGCCTCGACGTCGGAGCCGCCCCGGCGCTGATAGGCGAGCTCGATGAGGCGGCCGATCTGTTCGGAGACAAAGGCCTGCATCCGTTCGTAGTCCGCCGGCGAGATGGCGAAATAGCAGCGCCCCACGTCCACACCATGGCGGCGAAGGTGCTCGCGCAGCAGGAAGGGGTCGACGGAGGGCAGGGCGTCGACCAGGTTCACGACCTTCAGGTCGCGCGCGTAGTTCTTCGAGTCCCGGCAGAGGTCCTTGAAGATTTCGCGCCAGCCCCTCTGGCCGATCATCATGGACTGGGCGCCGAGACCCAGGTCGGCGTGTTCGAAGGGTATGATGATCTTGGTCGCGATCGTCTGCGGCGCCTCGAGCATGTAGAGCTCATCGCGGCGGACGCGATGCTTCAGGATGATCGAGGTGTTGAGCACCTTGGAGGTGAAGAACGGCCGGCTCCGGTAGTCCGGATCGTCGCCGTCCATCGTCTGCACGGCGCACAGGTTGAGCACCCGGCTCGTCGAGCCGTTCCGATAAAGCGCGGCCAAGTCGCGGACAGTCCGGTCCACGCTCATGTTCACGGCGTTTCCGCTCGGAGGGGCGAGGGCCGCCCCGGTTCCGGGCGTCACCATCAAATGTTTAGGTTAAGGGCCTCGTAACGCTGTCGGATCGGTGTGGCGGCGGACAATCTGCCGCATGGCGCGCGGGGCCAGGGCGGGACCGGACGAGCCGGCCCCGCGGCAGCTCTGCTATTTCTTGGTTTCCGTCGTCGCCTTCTTGGCGGCATGCTTCTTGGCGTGGTGCGTCATCGCGTGATGCGCCTTCGCGTGATGCATCGAATGGGCTTTCGGCTTCTCCGGCGGGTTGGGAATTGGCTGCATCTGGGCCGCGGCCGTCCCGGCGGTGAATGCAAGGCTGGCGAAGGCCGCCAGTCCGATCATCTTCAGAGTCACGGATACCTCCCTCATCGGTTTCCTTTGGGAAACCTGCGCGAGGTTGCGCCGACTCAGAGCCCTTGAGCAAGCGGCTTGCGCTTGGCCGTCAGAGGGGGCTGAAGAAGTCGGGCGGAGCGCTCCGCCACCGCGCGGACCCGCGCCGAGGATCGACGAACCACCCGCATCCTGGCGCACGAGGCGCGGGTCGACGAGGCGCAGAAACGGCTGATGGCCCCGGCCTGCTGTTCAGGGGGCTCTTGGCGCATCTGGACGTCACCGAGCCTGCGGTGTTCCGCCAGCTCACGGAGGGGCTGACCACGCTCAGGTTGTTTCGCGGGGGTGCTGCAGGCGGCGAGCTGCCAGGGAGGCGGCCGAGCCCCTGGACGCGATCCTTGGCGAAGTCGACCTCAGCGTGGCCGCGCGAGGTTAGACCGTCGTCACCAGTCGCAGCGGCGGTCGATCCACAGCGTCATCGAGCCCACGTACTGGGAGGTGTGGTTGCGGGTGAGACAGGCCGAGAACGCATTGCGGAAGGTGCCCCAGTTGCGCTGGGCGTCGGTGAGCAGCGCCTGGGTGGTGGTGGCCGAATCCGCCTCGACCGCGCAACTGCGGGCCTGGGCGATCACCTGCGGGGCCATGGCCGGGGTGGAGAGGATCTCGCCGACCAGCTCGCCGCTCTGGGCGAAGCCTGCGGCCTGCAGGCGCGGAGAGGCGGAGAGCGGGATCTTGCGGCCCGACCGGAGGCAGGCCTCCGGCGAGAGGTCGCCGCTCCAGAGCCGGTCGGCTGGGCTCCAGAACACCGCGGTTCGATAGGCGCTGGGGCCCAGATAGACCTCGCTCGGCTCCGCGTGGGTCTGCCCTCCCCAGGCCAGTGCCGCGATCGCCAAGGCCGCGACGATTGTTGCGCGAGTAGAAATCATAACATCCCCGCGCCGGACACCATCCAAGCTTGGCCATAGAGTCAATGAAATATTAAGGGGTTACGGTTAACCGCCCGCGCCCTCTTCGCGCGCGAGCTGGCGTGCGTCGGGCGCGTGGCCCTGTCCTCACGCCTGGTTGACCGGGACCGGCGCACGAAGCGGCAGGTCCACGATGGCCAAGCCCTTGGACCGAAGCGGAGCCCGCGGATGGCTGCGGCGAGGCGGCCTTGCCCTGATCGACATCGCGGGCCCTGCCGAAGTCGCCGCCTCCGCTGCGGGCGGCGATGCGACCGTCCGCCTCTGCGACCGAGCGCGCCCTCGCGCGATGGCGGCCCCGGCGTCACGGTTCGTCGCAAGGAGGCGCCGCTCATGTTCCGCTGTCGCTACTTTCTCGAACTGCCCGAACCAGTCCGCGAGGAGCTTGACGCCTCGCGGCGGCTTTGTCTGGTGCAGGAGAGCGCTGCGAACATCATGCGCGAGCGGCGATACCTGCGAGCGGAGATCTGGCGAGAGGATCAGCTGGTCGGCTTGCTGCGCCCGGAGACCTGAGGCGCTCGCGCC
>JAGWSE010000233.1 GCA_028869395.1 Alphaproteobacteria bacterium
CACGGTCCGCTACTCGGCGCTCGCGCCCCGGCCGGCCGGCCCCCGTGGGGAGGGCCGTCCCGGCGGCCCGCGCGGTCCGCGGATCGGTCCAGCCGCGCCGCCGGCCACGCCCGAAATCCAGCGCGCGGCCCGACAGGCGCCGCGTCCGGGGTCCGCAAACCTCGACCGGCGTCCCGACGACGGGGAGGACGATCGCCGCAAGGCCGCGCCCACCAAGGCGATCAGCCGCGTCCGTGGCGCGCCGCAGCGGCGCGAAGGTCGACTGACCATCCAGGCCGTGGCCGGTGGCGACGAGGAGAGCGTCGAGCGGATGCGTTCGCTCGCTTCCGTGCGCCGCGCCCGTGAGCGCGAGCGCGAGAAGCGCAAGGGCGGCTCCCAGGAGCAGGCCCGCATGGCCCGCGAGGTGGTCATCCCCGACGTGATCACGGTCGGCGAGCTCGCCAACCGCATGGCCACACGCGGCGCCGAGGTCATCAAGTTCCTGATGCGTCAGGGCGTGATGCTGAAGATCAACGACGTCATCGACAACGACACCGCCGAACTGGTGGCGACCGAATTCGGCCACACCGTGCGCCGTGTTTCGGAAGCCGACGTCGAAGAGGGGTTCATCGGCGCCGAGGACGTGGACGAGGCCATGGAGCCCCGTCCGCCCGTCGTGACCGTGATGGGCCACGTCGACCACGGCAAGACCAGCCTGCTCGACGCGCTCCGCTCCACGGACGTGGTCTCGGGCGAGCACGGCGGCATCACCCAGCACATCGGCGCCTACCAGGTCCGGTTGGAAAACGGCCAGCGGGTCACCTTCCTGGACACCCCCGGTCACGCCGCCTTCTCCGCCATGCGGATGCGCGGGGCCAACGCCACCGACATCGTTATCCTGGTGGTGGCGGCGGACGACGGCGTGATGCCTCAGACGGTCGAAGCCATCCAGCACGCCAGGGCGGCCGGCGCGCCGATCATCGTGGCGATCAACAAGATCGACAAACCCGACGCCGACCCGACCCGGGTGATCAACGAACTCCTTCAGCACGAGATCGTGGTGGAGAGCCTCGGCGGCGACACCCAGGCGATCGAGGTCTCCGCGACCGAGAAGCTTGGCCTCGACGAGCTGGTGGACGCCATCCTGCTGCAGGCCGAGGTCCTGGAGCTGAAGGCCAATCCGAACCGCAGCGCCGACGGTCTGGTCATCGAATCCCAGCTCGACAGGGGCCGGGGCGCGGTGTCGACCGTGCTGGTCAAGCGGGGCACCCTGAAGCGCGGCGACATCGTGGTGGCCGGCGCGAACTTCGGCCGCGTCCGCGCCCTCCTCAACGAACGCAACGAGCAGCTCTCGGAAGCCGGGCCCTCGACCCCGGTCGAAATCCTCGGACTCGACGGCACGCCCGATCCGGGCGAGCCCTTCGCCGTCGTCGAGAACGAGGCCCGCGCCCGCGAGATCACCGAATACCGTCAGCGCCAGAAGCGCGAGAAGACCGGCGCCCCGCCGATGGGCGCCTCGCTCGCCGACATGATGGCCAAACTCGCGGACAAGAAGGTCTCCGAGCTGCCGGTGCTCATCAAGGCGGACGTGCAGGGTTCGGCGGAAGCCATCGTCGGCTCGCTGGACAAGCTCGCCACCGACGAGGTCCGCGCACGGATCATCCTGTCCGGCGCGGGCGCGATCAATGAGAGCGACGTGCTGCTGGCGAAGGGCGCCAACGCGCCGATCCTCGGCTTCAACGTCCGCGCCTCGAAGCAGGCGCGCGATCTTGCCGAGCGGGAGGGCGTGGAGATCCGCTATTACGCGATCATCTACGACCTGATCGACGACATCAAAGGCGTGCTCTCCGGCATGCTGGCGCCGATCCAGCGGGAAACCTTCCTGGGCAACGCCGAAGTGCTGCAGGTCTTCGACATCACCAAAGTCGGCAAGGTCGCCGGCTGCCGCGTCACCGAGGGCGTGGTCCGCAAGGGCGCCCGGGTGCGGATCGTCCGGCAGGACGTGGTCGTGCTCGAGCTCGGCGTCCTCCAGACGCTCAAGCGGTTCAAGGACGAGGTCAACGAAGTGCAGTCCGGCCAGGAATGCGGCATGGCCTTCCAGGGCTTCCAGGACATCAAGGCCGGCGACGTGATCGAGTGCTTCAACCTCGAGGAGGTCAAGCGCACGCTGTAGCTGCCGAGGCCTCTGGCGCGCCGGAAATCCTGTCGGGCCGGCGCGTCGACACGGCCGAGAGAACGTGGTTAGCTTCACCCTCGTCGGTTGAGAACGGGGCGTTCGATGACCACGGTGGAAGACAGCTATTCAGGGCCGCTCAACATCGGGCGGGTCATTCAGCAGACTTTTGCAATCATCGGGCGGCGGCCGGTGATCATCCTGGGGCTGGCTTTCGTTCTCGCGGGCATTCCGAGCGCCGCGCACCTCTATCTGACGGAACATGCGCTCAGCCGCGGCTTGGTCCTCCTGTCAGGCGGCTATTGGTTCGGGACACTCGTCTCGATGTTCATCTCCGCCTTCCTGGAAGCCGCATTGCTGCTTGTTGCGTTCGGCGAAATCGCCGGGCGTCCAATCGGCGTGAACGCAGCACTGGCGAGTGCGCTGAAGTTCTTCCTGCCTCTCTTCGCGGTGAACTTCCTCAGCGTGCTAGGCATCATCGCGGGCTGCATCCTTCTGGTCGTGCCCGGTATCATCCTGGCCGTCCTGTGGTGCGTGGCGGGCCCCACCCTGGTGGTCGAGCGCTGCAGCATCACGGAGGTGTTCGGCCGGAGCGTCCGCCTCACGCACGGGCACCGCTGGTCGATCTTCGGCCTGTTCGTGATCTACGTGGTCGCCTTCGCAATCCTGGAAAGCGCGGCCATGCCGTTCCCAGCCATGTGGGGCGGAGGACTCGAGGACATCATCTTTTCGCCCGCGCGCGCGATCGGCGGAGCGATCATTTCCGCGCTGGCGGCCGGCGTGGGCGGCGTCGGTGTCGCGGTGCTCTACACAGAACTTCGCAGGCTGAACGGCGGCTGGAGCACAGATCAGCTCTCCGGACTGGCCTGACCTCTCGGGGCTTGTCCGCCGCGGCGAATGGCCCATCTTGGCCAGATGCGCCGCCTCCTTGTCCTCGTGCTGACTTTGACGCTCTCCGCCTGCGCCTCGGTGCAGCGGCTGGATGCGGCCAATGACGTGCACGCCCTGTTGCTGTCGATCCGCGACGACGACCAGGCGGCGTTCGACGCGCACGTGGACCGTCCGGCGCTCAAGCGCGAGATCGAGACGCGGATCGAGGCGGCGGGCGCCAAGCGCTACGGAGGCCTCGCAACGCTCCTCGCGCCAGGACTGGCCGAATTCGCCGGCGACACCCTCGTCCAGCCCGGGGTCTTCAGGCTGGTGGCGGAGCAGTACGGCTACTCCAGGCAGACCCAGATCCCCGGGGCGATCGCCATCGCCGGAGCCCTGAGGACCATGCCTGACGGGCGCGTCTGCGCCGTGACCAAGAAACGGGGCGCCTGCGTGCTCGTGTTCACCAAGGAGCAGGGCGTCTGGAAACTGACCGGCTTCGAGGGCGACCTCAAGGACCTGCGCCTGAAGCTCTAGGCTTGAGGGTGGACTTCCCCGCCCCGGGGCACTAGAAGCCCGCGCTTTCCTGAGGGACGCGTCCGACCCGCGCCCCAGGCCGAGAGGTCCTTCTGCCGCATGTCGCGCCGTCCCCGCCCGTCCGGGAAATCCCCCCAGCCACTGGGCCCCTCACAGCGCCAGTTGCGCGCTGGCGAACTGGTGCGACATGCACTGGTGGAGATCCTGCACGAAGAGGACATCAACGACCCGGCGTTGGAAGGCGTTTCCGTCACCGTGACGGAGGTGCGGATGAGCCCGGACCTGCGTCATGCGACCGTCTTCGTGGAGCCGCTCGGCGGTGGCCATGCCCCCGAGGTCGTGGAGGGCCTGAACCGCCACGCGCGGTTCCTGCGCGGGCGATTGGGCCACGCCATCGAGATGAAGTTCACGCCCGACCTGAAGTTCGTGCACGACGAGAGCTTCAACGAAGCCGCGCGCATGGATCGGCTGTTCGACGACCCTCGGGTGCGCCGTGACCTGCAGTCGCGCAACGAGGACGAGGACTGATGGGCCGCCGCCGAAAGGGCGACGCGGTCTCCGGCTGGATCAACCTCGACAAGCCCTACGACTTGACGTCCACCCACGCCGTCAGCCGCGTGCGGCGCGTCTTCAACGCCCAGAAGGCGGGGCATGCGGGCACCTTGGACCCGCTCGCCACCGGTGTCCTGCCCATCGCGCTGGGCGAGGCGACCAAGACGGTCCCCTTCCTCATGGACGCCGACAAGACCTATCGCTTCACCATCGCCTGGGGCCGCACGACCGCCACCTTCGATCGGGAAGGTGCGGTGCTGGCGGAATCGGACGCGCGCCCCACGCCGGAGCAGGTCGAGGCCATCCTGCCCCGCTTCGTTGGGGAAATCAGCCAGGTCCCGCCAGCCTATTCGGCGATCAAGGTGGCGGGCGAGCGCGCCTACGACCTAGCCCGAGCCGGCGAGACGGTGGAGCTGGAGCCGCGCATGGTGGTCATCCATGAGGCGCGCGTGGTCGCCGCGCCGGACGCCGACCACGTCGTCCTGGAGATAGAGTGCGGCAAGGGCACCTACGTGCGTGCGCTGGTCCGGGATATCGCTGAGACCCTCGGCGCCTGCGGCCACGTGAGCGAGCTTCGCCGCACCCGCGTGGGAGCTTTCACCGAGGATTCCGCGGTTACGCTGGAATCTCTTGAGGATTTCGGGCATAAGGCCCGCCAGTCGGAGGCATTGCTTCCGGTCGAGACCGCGCTGGACGACATCCCGGCGCTGGCCGTGACCCAGGAAGACGCCTTTCGTCTGAAGCAGGGACGATCGATCGTTCTCGTTCCCCGACAGGTCGAAGCGGTGAAAGCCAGGCTGAAGCCGGGCTCGCGCACCGTTTCCGCCATGTCGGACGGGACGATGGTCGCACTCTGCGAGATGCGCGCCGGCCGGCTCGAACCGTCGCGTGTCTTCCATCTTGAAAAGAGCGGAGACCATACCGATGTCGATTACGGCCGAACGTAAGGCTGACCTTATCAAGACCCACGCCCGCGGCGAGGGTGACACCGGAAGCGCCGAGGTGCAGGTGGCGATCCTTTCGGAGCGCATCGCCAACCTCACGGAGCACTTCAAGACCCACAAGAAGGACAACCACTCGCGCCGGGGCCTGCTCAAGCTCGTTTCCCAACGCCGTTCGCTCCTCGATCACCTGAAGAAGGCCGATACGGCCCGCTATCAGTCCTTGATCGAAAAGCTCGGCCTGCGCCGCTAATTCACCAGTCGCCCCGGCAAGGCCGGGGCCCAGGCTGATTCAGCTGCAGGCCGAAACCCCGCTCGGATCCCGGCTCTCGCCGGGACCAGCGGATCACGAAATTGCCGCTCCTCCGCGACAGGCCGGGGGATCCGATGCGGCGCCAAGGGTTCTCCAGTTGGGGACCCGTCATACGCCGAGGGTTCATGAGAAATCCTCACGCGCCTGTTCCTTTGGAGAGGATTTCGGAAAACCGACGCCCTGTCCGTCCCCGCCGGGAATCCGCCCGCGGGATGAGAAAGAAGCAGAAATGTTCGACATCAAACGCAAGACGATCGACTGGGGCGGGCGCAAGCTCTCCCTGGAAACCGGGCGCATGGCCCGCCAGGCCGACGGGGCGGTGCTCGCCACATACGGCGAGACCATGGTCCTGGCGACCGCGGTCTTCGCCAAGAGCCCCAAGCCGGGCCAGGATTTCTTCCCGCTCACGGTGAACTACCAGGAGAAGTTCTACGCCGCCGGCAAGATCCCCGGCTCCTTCCCGCGCCGTGAGGGCGCGCCTTCCCAGAAGGAGACGCTCACCTCCCGCCTGATCGACCGGCCGATCCGGCCGCTGTTCGTCAAGGGCTTCAAGAATGAAGTCCAGGTGGTGGCGACGGTGCTCGCCCATGACCTCGAGAACGATCCCGACATCGTGGCCATGGTGGCCGCCTCGGCCGCCCTGGTGATCTCCGGCGCGCCCTTCATGGGCCCGATCGGCGCGGCGCGCGTGGGCTACATCGGCGGCGAGTACGTGCTCAACCCGACCCTCGACCAGATGAAAGAGGGCAACAAGATGGACCTCGTCGTGGCCGGCACCGCCGACGCCGTGATGATGGTCGAATCCGAGATCCAGGAGCTCTCCGAGGAGCAGGTCCTGGGCGGCGTCACCTTCGCGCACCGCGAGATGCAGCCGGTGATCGATGCGATCATCGAGCTCGCCGAGCACGCGGCGAAGGAGCCGTTCGACTTCGAGGCGGAGGACACCGACGCCCTGAAGGAGAAGGTGAAGGCCCTGATCGGCGACGATCTGCGCGCCGCCTATCAGATCACCGGCAAGTCCGAGCGCCACGCGGCCATCGGCGCGGCCAAGGACCGGGCGATGCACCAGTTCGCCAAGTCCGAACAGAACCCGGAAGGCTACGATCCGAACAAGCTCGGCGGCGTCTTCAAGGACCTGGAGGCCGACATCGTCCGCCGCTCCATCCTGGAGACCGGCAAGCGGATCGATGGGCGCACCGTCAACCAGGTCCGCCCGATCGTCTCCGAAGTCGGCGTGCTGCCCCGGGCCCACGGCTCGGCCCTGTTCACGCGCGGCGAGACCCAGGCCCTGGTGGTCGCCACCCTGGGCACCGGCGAGGACGAGCAGCTGATCGACGCCCTCGAAGGCAAGTACTACGAGAAGTTCATGCTGCACTACAATTTCCCGCCGTTCTCGGTGGGCGAGACGGGCCGCATGGGCGCGCCCGGGCGGCGTGAAGTCGGCCACGGCAAGCTCGCCTGGCGGGCGATCCGGCCGATGCTGCCGAACGCCGAGGAGTTCCCCTACACCATCCGCCTGGTCTCGGAGATCTTCGAGTCCAACGGCTCGTCCTCGATGGCCTCGGTCTGCGGCTCGTCGCTGGCGCTGATGGATGCGGGTGTGCTGCTGAAGAAGCCGGTCTC
>JAGWSE010000234.1 GCA_028869395.1 Alphaproteobacteria bacterium
AGGAACGATCGCAGCGACGTGAAGATCTTGCGCTTGGTCTCCTCGTTCTCAGACGCCGCTTCGACCACGAGATCGCAGTCGTCGAGCTTGTCCAGCGTCGGCGCGACCTGAATGCGGCCAAGGATCGCCCGCTTTCCCGCCTCGTCGAGTTGTCCCCGCGCCACCTGGCGCGACAAAAGGCCGTTGATCGTCGCCAGCGCTGCGTTGATCCGCTCTTCGGCGACGTCGTTGAGGCGAACGGTCAGCCCCGCCTGGGCGGCGACTTGCGCGATGCCGGCGCCCATTTGGCCTGCGCCGATGACGCCGACCGTGTCGATGTTGAGTGACATTGTCCTATCCAGCCATCCCCGCAACTCGGGGCGGGATCATAGACGAGCGGCTGCGCGCGTCCAGTCGGCCGCCTCGTTTTTGCAGGTTTTGCCGGACTCTACCGCCCGATCTTGGCGAGTTCCGCCGTCAATTCAGGCAAAGCGGAATAGAGGTCCGCGACAAGGCCGTAATCGGCGACCTGGAAAATCGGCGCCTCCTCGTCCTTGTTGATGGCGACGATGACCTTAGAATCCTTCATGCCGGCGAGATGCTGAATCGCCCCCGAGATGCCAACAGCGATATAGAGCTCCGGCGCCACGACCTTGCCGGTCTGGCCGACCTGGTAGTCGTTGGGGGCGTAGCCCGCATCGACCGCCGCGCGGGAGGCGCCGACCGCCGCGCCGAGCTTGTCGGCGAGCGGCTCGATGACCCGCTGGAATTCTTCCGCCGAGCCCATGGCGCGGCCGCCGGACACCACGATCTTCGCGGCCGTCAGCTCGGGCCGCTCGCTCTTCACCAGCTTCTGGTCGACGAAGTGCGTCTTGGCCGGCGCGGCGGGCGCGGGGATCGTCTCGACCACGGCGGAGCCGCCATCGGCGGCCGCCTTGAAGGCGGTCGGGCGCACGGTGATCACCTTCTTGGCGTCCGAGGACTGCACCGTCTCCAGCGCGTTGCCGGCGTAGATCGGGCGCACGAAGGTGGAGGCGTCCACCACCTCGATCACGTCGGAGATCTGCGACACGTCGAGCTTGGCGGCGATGCGGGGCGAGAAGTTCTTGCCCTGTGAGGTCGCCGGCGTCAGCACGGCGTCGTAATTCCCCATGAGCGGAACGACGAGCGCCTGGAAGGCCTCGGCCAGGCCCTGGCCCAGCTCGGCGCTCTCGGCCAGCAGCACCTTGCGGACGCCCTGGATCTTGGCGGCGGCGTCAGCCACCGCCTTGCAGCCCTGGCCGGCGACGAGGACGTCGACGTCGCTGGACAGCTTGAGCGCGGCGGTGACGGTCTTCTGCGTGTTGTCCTTCAGCGACGCATTGTCGTGATCGGCGATGACGAGAACGGCCATCTTAGAGGACCCCCGCTTCGTTCTTGAGTTTCGACACGAGATCCTGCGCGGTCTCGACCTTGATCCCGCCGCCGCGCTTCGGCGGTTCCGTGACCTTGACCACCTTCAGGCGCGGCGCGGCGTCGACGCCCAGCGAGCCCAGGTCCTTCACGTCGAGCGGCTTCTTCTTGGCCTTCATGATGTTCGGAAGGCTGGCGTAGCGCGGCTCGTTGAGGCGCAGGTCGGCGGTGACCACGGCCGGCAGGTCGAGCTCGACCGTCTGCAGGCCGCCGTCCACTTCGCGCACCACCTTGGCCTTGCCGCCGGTGAGTTCGATCGAGGAGGCGAAGGTCGCCTGCGGCCAGTCCATCAGCGCGGCGAGCATCTGGCCGACGGCGTTGTTGTCGCCGTCGATCGCCTGCTTGCCGGCGACCACCAGATCGGGGCTCTCCTCGCCGATGACGGCCTTGAGCGCCTTGGCGACCGCCAGGGGCTCGAGGTCCTGGTCGGTCTGGACGAGGATGGCGCGGTCGGCGCCCATTGCGAGCGCGGTGCGCAGGGTCTCCTGCGCCTGCTGCGGGCCGATGGAGACGGCCACGACCTCGGTCGCGGCGCCCTTTTCCTTCAGCCGCACCGCTTCCTCGACGGCGATCTCGTCGAAGGGGTTCATGGACATCTTGACGTTGGCGAGGTCGACGCCCGACTGGTCGGGCTTCACGCGCGCCTTGACGTTGTAATCGATCACCCGTTTGACCGGGACCAAGACCTTCATGGGTCGCTAGCGCCTCAAATTTGCATTGCGGAAAAATGGGGTCGAAGGGGCAATAACGGTTCCTCAGCGCTTTGCAAGCCGGTGGCCTTCGCAGGCGCCGCATTTTGGGCGCAAGCCGCCGCTAGCCGTCCCGGCCCCCGCTCCGCTAATAGAGACGGCATGAACCCGGTCATCGACCGCCTGAAGATCATCTTCGTCGGCATATTCCTCGTCATCAACATCGGCCTGCTCATCTGGGAGTTCGGCTGGGAGATCCCGCGCCAGAACTGCGAGAAGGCCCACAAGTGGTGGGACCCCGCCGAACGTGTGTGCGCCCAGCCCATCCTGATCTCCGACGTCACCGGCCGCCTGATCGACAATCCGCAGGCCAAGGTCGACGCCCTGAAGGCGATCGGCCGGCCGATCCCGCCCTCGCTGCAGCAGGCCGCTGCGGCGCAGGCTGCCGCGGCCAAGGCGGCGGCCGGCAAAGCGGCGCCCAAGACGGCGTCGAGCCCCGTCCCGGCGGCTCCCAAGCGCTAGCGCGTCGCGCCCGACTTCCAGAACACCTCGGCCGCGCCGCGGTCGTTGGCGAAGCGCGCGGCGACGAACAGCAGGTCCGAAAGCCGGTTCAGGTACTTCATCGCCGGCGCGCTCACCGGCTCTCCCGCTTCCGCCAGCCGCACCGCGCAGCGCTCGGCGCGGCGGCAAACCGTCCGCGCCAGGTGCAGAGCCGCGGCGGCCGGCGCGCCGCCCGGCAGGACGAAGGAGGCGAGCGGCGGCAGCTCGGCGTTCATGCCGTCGATCTCGCGCTCCAGCCGCTCCACCTGGGCGTCGCTGACCCGCAGCACCGAACCTTCCACTTCGCCGGGCTTCGGCGGCGCAGCGAGGTCCGCGCCCAGGTCGAAGAGCTCGTTCTGGATGCGCCCAAGCGTCGCATCCAGCGCGCCTTCGGTGTGGAGGCGCGCCATGCCGATGCAGGCGTTCGTCTCGTCGACGGCCCCGTAGGCCTCCACCCGGAGGTCGGCTTTGCTCACCGTCTGGCCGGTCGCCAGCCGGGTCTGGCCGGCGTCGCCGGAACGCGTGTAGATGCGGTTCAGCGTGACCACGTGAAGCCTAGCTGCGGTAGCGAGCCCAGGAATAGGCTATCAGCACCGCGATCGCGACGGCTTGGGCGACGATGCGCAGGCGCATGAGCTTGTTGGAGTACGACCGCCCGAAATCGCCGCCGCGGAACAGGGCGTAGATGCCGAATCCCAGCACGATGGCCACGGCCGCCAGCGAGATCGGGATGAGGTAGCGGAAGACGTCCATGGGTCGACCTTAGGCCCGCTCGGCCGCGACCGCCAGCCGGCTCTTAGATTGGGCCTTGACGCACCAGTCGGTGATCATGTTCAACCACCGGCATTCGGTGAGTCGTGTCGAATTTCGGCCCTACTTGCCTCCCATATCACCACGACCGACGGCCTCCGCCGCACTTTCCTGGGAAAATTCAACCTCAGGATGAAGCGGGACCACAGTCGCCCCGGAATACGCGTAACGGGGTATTTGAACACGTTCACCCAACCTCGCGCGATCGCGCCTCGGCGAGGGCCCACGAGAAGGACGGCATCGGCCGTCGAAGAGCAGATGAAGCATATCTCCCCGATCCAAGTCGCCGGCGAGACGCCGGTGAAGATGCCGACCCGGCGGGCGCTGGCCAAGCAGCAGACACGCGCCAAGGTCCTGTCGGCGGCGCGCCGCCTGTTCAGCGAGCACGGCTACGAGGGCGCCACGATCCGCGACATCGCCGCGGCGGCCGGCATGTCCACCGGTGCGGTGTTCGCCAACTTCGCCGACAAGTCGGACCTGTTCCGCGAGATCATGGCCACAGACCTCGACGCGCTGATCGAGACGATGCGCGAGTCGGCCGCCCGCGGGCGGGGCGTCGAGGACGCGCTGCTCAAGATGTTCGCGGCGGGCTATGCCTTCTACAAGAGCCAGCTGCCGCTGGCCCGCGCCGCCTTCAGCGTCTCCTGGACGATCCAGGACGGCCCGATGCTGCGCGGGGCCGCTCAGGTGCAGCAGATCCATGAACTCATCGCCGAACAACTGAGCGCCGCGGTCGCCCGCGGTGAACTCGGTCAGGAAGCCGAAATCAAGCTGCGCACCCAGATGCTGTTCGAGGCCTATCTTTCCAACTATCCGCAGGCCATCTTCGAGGGCTGGGGCCTCGACGCGCTGCAGGCCAGGGCGCGCGATCAGATCCGCATCCTC
>JAGWSE010000235.1 GCA_028869395.1 Alphaproteobacteria bacterium
CACCATCCGGATCGCGCCGCCGCTGATCCTGACCGAGACCCAGGCCGATTGGATCGCCGAGCAGTTCGCGGCGGCGCTCTAGGTCACTTCGGGCCGACCGCGGTCTTAGCCCCGGCCGCCGGGACGGGCAGAGGCTCGCCCTTGGCCTGGCTGATCAGAAAGGCGCGCACGTCCTCCACGTCCTTCGGCGTCAGGAAGCGCGAGAAACTGACCATGCCGTTGTGGGCGCGCACGCCCTGCAGCACCACCGAGTCGAAGTCGGCCGCGGTGGTGATCATGATCGAGCGCTTCAGGTCGGGCAGCCAGGAGCCGCTGGCGTTGGCGCCGTGGCAGACCTGGCAGTTGTCGTTGAACACCACGTAGCCGTGCGCCTTGTCGCCCGTGGTGGTCACGCCGGTGAGGTCGAGCGGCGGCGGCTGGATGATCTTGAACGGCGGCGCGGTGGCCTTGCCGCCCAGCTTGAACACCAGCAGCCGGCCGGGCAGGCGCGGCCGCTTTGGCAGCAGAGAGGGCGCCGAGACCTGGCCGCCGCCGCCCGCGCCCACCATCAGCGCGACGTACTGCTGGCCGTTCAGCTGGTAGGTCATCGGCGGGGCGATCACGCCGTTGCCGGTGGCGTAGGACCAGAGCTGTTTGCCGGTCCGGGCGTCGTAGGCGTAGAACTGGCCTTCCGCCGCGCCCTGGAACACCAGCCCGCCGCCGGTGGAGAGCACGCCGGCGTTCCAGAAATAGGGATGCTGCACGGTCCAGGCGGGCTTCTGGGTGACCGGGTTCCAGGCGATCAGCCAGCCCTTGATGTTGGCCGCCAGCGCCTTGGCCTGGGCGGGCGTGGTGGGGCCGGCGTTGGCCAGCATGTTGACGCCCAGGTTCCAGCCGCCGGGCTTGTAGACGTAGTTCGGATCGGACTGGTAGGCGAAGGGCATCGACTGGGCGGGGATGTAAACCAGCCCGGTCTGCGGGTCGTAGGACATCGGGTGCCAGTTGTGGGCGCCCAGCGGCGCCGGCATCTGCAGGTCGACGTTGCTCTTGTAGCGGGCGTCGGGGTTCTCGATCGGACGGCCGGTGGTGATGTCGATCGCCTTGGCCCAGGTGACCGGCACGAAGGGCTTGGCCGAGAGCAGCTTCCCGTTGGTGCGGTCGAGCACGTAGAAGAAGCCGTTCTTGGGCGCCTGCATCAGCACCTTGCGCGGCTTACCGTCGATCGTCAGGTCCGCCAGGATCATCGGCTGGACGGCCGAATAGTCCCAGCTCTCGCCCGGGTTCACCTGGTAGTGCCAGACGTACTGGCCGGTGTCGGCGTTCACCGCGATGATCGAGGTGATGAAGAGGTTGTCGCCCTTGCCGCCCGAGCGGATCTGCTGGTTCCAGGGGGTGCCGTTGTCGGTGCCGAAGTAGATCAGGTTCAGCTGCGGATCGTAGACGATGGCGTCCCAGACCGTGCCGCCGCCGCCCACCAGCTTCCACTTGCCCTCGGGCCAGGTGGGGGCCGCCTTCTGCATCAGCACCTTGTCGGAGACGGCGCCGTCCGGTTTCCCGTCGGGATTGGGCACGGTGTAGAAGCGCCAGGCGAGCTTGCCGGTGGCGGCGTCGTAGGCCGAGAGGTAGCCGCGGCCGCCGTACTCGGCGCCGGACTCGCCGATCAGCACCTTGTCCTTCACGACACGCGGCGCCTGGGTGATGGTGAAGGGGCTCTTGGGATCGGCGACCTGGGCGGTCCAGACCACGTGGCCGTCCTTTGCGTCGAGCGCCACCAGCCGGTCGTCGAGGGTGCCGACGTAGACCTTGCCCTTCCACACCGCGACGCCGCGGTTGACCACGTCGCAGCAGGCGTCGAAGCCCTTCTTGCCGTTGACCTTGGGATCATAGCTCCACAGGAGCTTGCCGGTGGCGGCGTCGAAGGCGAAGACCTTGGACCAGGCGGTGGTGGTGTAGAGCACGCCGTCCACCTCGAGCGGCGTCGCCTCCTGACCGCGATCGGTGTCGAACTGGGCGTACCAGGCGAGCCCCAGCTGGCCGACGTTCTGGGTGTTCACCTGGGTGAGCGGCGAGAAGCGCTGTTCGGAGTAGCCCTTGCCGTAGGAAGGCCAGTCGGCGTTGGTGTCGGCCGCGGCGATCCTCGCGCCGTCGACATTGCCCGCCTTCGGAGCCGGCTTCTGGCACGCCGCCAAAGTGGCGGCCAGGAGCAATGCCGCTCCGAGCTTGATGATCCGCATGACGCCCTCCCCGGCCCTTGGAACTGGGCCTTGGGCGAGAGTTATGCGCGGACCGCGGCGCGCGGCAAGCGCTCCGCAGCGTCAACCAGCAGCGACGATATCTGCGCGGCGGCCTGCTGGAGGCCCGCCGGGTCCAGGCGGTCCAGGGCGATCGCGCCCAGCTGCGGCCGCTCGTCCCGGCGCGAGGAACGCCGGTAGGCGGGGTCGTAGTGCAGCTCCATGAGCGCGGCGGCGAGCGCCTCGAAGGCGCCGGCGGCGGCGAGCGCACGCCATTCGGCCAGCCGCTTGGCCCCCGGACGATCGGGCACGCGGGCCAGGATGTCGTCCAGCGCCGCCGGATCCTCGGTGATCTCGCGATAGGCGGAGACGAGGTAGCGGGCGCGGGCCTCGAGCGGCGCGGAGAGGGTGATGCGTGGGGCGGCCTCCATCAGCCGCCAGAGCGCCGGCGGGATCATCCGCTCGCCGATCTTGCTGGATTCGGACTCGACGAGGACCGGCCGGGCCGGGTCGAGCGCCTGGAGGGCTGAGAGCAGGCGGCTCTCGAACATCTTCTGGCTGGGTTGCGCCGCGCCCGGGATCGCGCCGAACAGCGAGCCGCGGTGGGCGGCGAGGCCCTCAAGGTCGAGCGTCTGCACGCCCAGGCCGGCGACGAGGCCGAGCAGTTCGGTCTTGGCGCAGCCGGTCGGGCTTTCCAGCAGCACGAGGCGGTGCGGCGCCTCGGCGTCGTAGAGCGCCGCGGAGACGTGCCGTCGGTAGGTCTTGTAGCCGCCCTTGAGCAGACCCGTGCGCCAGCCGACCTGGGACAGGATGGTGGCCATGGCGTGCGAGCGCTGGCCACCGCGCCAGCAGTAGATCAGCGGACGGAAGGCGCCGTCCTTTTCGGCGAGCGCGGTTTCCAGGTGCCGGGCGACGTTGCGGGCGATCAGGGCCGCGCCGATCCGGCGGGCGCGGAAGCGGCTCTCCTGCACGTAGATCGTGCCCACCTCGGCGCGCTCGGCGTCGGAGAGCACCGGCAGGTTCACCGCGCCCGGGACATGGTCCTCCGCGAACTCGGCGGGGCTGCGCACGTCGATGACCATGTCGAAGCCGGCCAGCGCCGCCGCCTCCGCGGTTTCGATCACCTCTACGTCCACCTGCACGTCGCCCTTCGCATCGCCGGTCCTTATACTGGACCCATGACCCCGCTCGACCAAAGTCCGGCCCTTGAGCCGCTTCGTCTCACCTCGCTCGCCCACGGCGGCGGCTGCGGCTGCAAGATCGCGCCGGCGGTGCTGCAGGACATCCTGAAGGATATGCCGGCGGCGGCGGCGTTTCCCAACCTGCTGGTGGGCACGGAGACCTCCGACGACGCCGCGGTCTGGCGGCTGAACGAGACGCAGGCGCTGGTCGCCACCACGGACTTCTTCATGCCGGTGGTCGACGATCCCTTCGACTTCGGCCGGATCGCGGCCACCAATGCGCTGTCCGACGTCTACGCCATGGGAGCCACGCCGATCCTGGCGCTGGCCATCGTCGGGATGCCGATCGGCAAGCTGCCGGTGGAGACCATCGGCCGTATCCTGGCCGGCGGGGCGTCGGTCTGCGCCACCGCCGGCGTGCCGGTGGCGGGCGGCCACTCGATCGATTCCGTGGAGCCGATCTATGGCCTCGTCGCGCTGGGCCTGGTGCATCCGGAGCGGGTGATGACCAACCGCGGCGCCAGGGTGGGCGACGTCCTGATCCTGACCAAGCCGCTTGGGGTCGGGATCTTCAGCGCCGCCTTCAAACAGGAGCGGCTCGATCCGGCCGGCTATGAGGCCATGGTGGCGACGACCACCCAGCTGAACGCCGTGGGCCCGAAGGTGGCGGAGACGGCGGGCGTGCACGCCATGACCGACGTGACCGGCTTCGGCCTGCTGGGCCACGCGCTCGAGATGGCCCGCGGCTCCGGCCTGACGGTGGAGATCTCGGTCTCGGCCGCGCCGCTGTTGGCCGGGGTGGAGGCGATGGCCCAGGCGGGCGTGCGGACGGGGGCCTCGGGCCGCAACTGGGCGAGTTATGGCGCGGCAGTGGACGGGGCGGAGGCCCTGCCCGACTGGCGGCGCGACCTGCTGTGCGATCCGCAGACCAGCGGCGGGCTGCTGATCGCCGCGGAACCCGCGGCCGCCGGGGCGGTGCTGGCGCTGGTCCGCGCGCAAGGCTTCGCCCAGGCCGCGGTCGTGGGCCGCGTGGCCGCCGGGCCCCCCAGGGTCGCCGTCGTCGATTGAACCTTTGGAATTGAAAGGGGTTCTGCTCCCCGTCGGCGGACGAGGAGAAGGACGAGGCGGTCGATGCGCAGGCTTTCCGGCGCGCTCGCGGGGGCGTTTCTGGCCGCAGCCGCCTGCGCGGCCCGCGCGGGTCCCCTCGCGCCGGGCCAAAGCGAGGGCCTGGGCCTCTTGCCGAGGGCCGTTCCCGGCGAGCTGAAGAAGGCCGAGGCCGATCCCTACGCCCTGCCGCCCGCGCCGGTCTGCGCGTCGATCGACCATGAGCTCGGCGCGCTGGAGAAGGTGCTGGGGCCCGACGTCGACGCGGTGCAGCCGAAGTCCAACAAGGCGGTGCAGCTGATCGGGGGCGCGGTGCGCAGCGCCATCCCCTATCGCGGCTGGATCCGCAAGATCACCGGCGCCGAGCATGCCGACCACGAGCGGGACAAGGCGATGCTGGCGGGCTGGGAGCGGCGCGGCTACCTGAAGGGGCTGGCGCGCCAGAAGCGCTGCCTGTTGCGCCGCGGCGCGGTCGTCACCGCCGCCGAGCAGGGCGTTCCCGCCTCCGCCGAGGCGCCCGCCGGGGATGACCCCGCCGGCCCGCCGCAGGTGCTGCCGCCGGCCGTACCGGCGGACGCCGCCGAGCCGGCCCCGCCGCGCTACGAGCCTGATGAGGACGCGGCGCCGCCGCCCGGCGGGTAAGGCCAAAGCCCGCTCCGCCTCCGTCCGCCGCCGGATAGGTTTGGCGCGGCCCCGCGCGACAATCGCCGCCAAAAGGAGCGACGCCGATGCTGCGCGCGAAGACGGCGGCCCTGGCGGTCGCCGCGGCGATCCCGATGGGCGGCGCCGCCTGGGGCCAGACCGTCCACCCTGGCGAGGAAGTGGGCCTGGGCGTGACCGGCCCGCAGGTGCCGCAACTCCTGAAGGACGCGCGCCACGACCCCTATGCGCTGCCGCAGCCGCTGGAGTGCGCGGCGCTCAGCGACCAGATCGCGGCCCTGGACAAGATGTTCGGGCCCGACCTCGACGCGCCGCAGCCGAAGGAGACGGGCGGCGTCAACCCGATGGGGGCGATCCGGGACCTGCTGCCCTATGGCGGCGTGATCCGGTTCTTCACGCGCGCCGGCCACCAGGAGCATGCGCTGCTCAACGCCTCCCTGGCCGGCTGGGAGCGCCGGGGGTTCCTGAAGGCGATCGCCCGGCAGATGAAGTGCCCCGGGTTCGAGCCTCTGGAGCTTCCCGCCGTCGAAGCCACGGGCGAGCCGGCGCCGACCTCCGGCGCCACGCAACCGCCGGCCGCCGCGCCTCTGGAGGCGGTCGCCCCGGCCCCGCCGCGTTAACCCCCGACTCAGGCTTCCGAAACCCCGCCTTTACCGCTCCCCTGTATCAAATCGCGACAACAGCGAGCCGCGTCCGCACACGAGACCGGCCGATAAGGTGGGTGTTTTCGCGATGTCCAAGACGGTGCTTGTCGTCGATGACGATCCGACGCAACGGCGGCTGATCCAGGCGGTCCTCGAGCGCGAGGGCTTCGCGGTGGCGCACGCCGAGAACGGCGACGAGGCCATCAAGCGGCTGACTGCGGGCGGCGCGGCAGACGTCATCCTGCTGGACATGGTCATGCCCGGGATCTCCGGCATGGACACGCTGAAGGAGATGCGCGCCCGCGGCTACGGCCAGCCGGTGATCGTCTGCACCGCCAACGGCGGCATCGACACGGTCGTGCAGGCCATGCAGGCCGGCGCCCTGGACTTCTTCGTGAAGCCGCTGTCGCCGGAGCGGATCATCGTCTCCATCCGCAACGCGCTCTCCATGGGCGACCTGAAGGGCGAGGTGGCGCGGCTGAAGAAGCATGCGAGCGGCCGCACCACCTTCGACGACCTGATCGGCGCCTCGCCCGCCATGGTCATGGTCAAGCGCCTGGGCGAACGGGCGGCGAAGTCCTCGATCCCGATCCTGATCACCGGCGAAAGCGGCGTCGGCAAGGAGGTCATCGCGCGCGCGGTGCACGGTTCCTCCGAGCGCGCCGGCAAGCCGTTCGTGGCGGTGAACTGCGGCGCCATTCCCGAGAACCTCGTGGAATCGATCCTGTTCGGCCACGAGAAGGGCAGCTTCACCGGCGCTCACGAGAAGCACCTGGGCAAGTTCCAGGAAGCCAACGGCGGCACCCTGTTCCTCGACGAGGTGGGCGAGCTGCCGCTGGACATCCAGGTGAAGCTTCTGCGCGCCCTGCAGGAGAGCGAGATCGATCCCATCGGCGCCAAGCGCTCGATCAAGGTGGACGTGCGGATCGTCTCGGCCACCAACCGCGACCTGTCGCAGGCCGTCTCGGAAGGCCGCTTCCGCGAGGACCTGTTCTATCGCCTGAACGTCTTCCCCGTGGAGGCGCCGGCGCTGCGCGAGCGCAAGGAGGACATCGCGGCCCTGGTCGAGCACTTCATCCGCCGCTTCAACGTGGAGGAGGGCAAGTCGGTGGTGGGCGCGGCGCCCGAGACGCTGGCCTGCCTGAGCGCCTTCGACTGGCCGGGCAACGTCCGCCAGCTGGAGAACGCGGTGTATCGCGCCATCGTGCTGGCCGACGCGCCCTATCTGCAACCCTACGACTTCCCTGCGATCAGCGGCATGGCGGCGCCGGCGCCGGAGCCCCTGGCGCCGGGCGCGGCGCCCCCGCCGCACGCCCCGCCGCCGAGCGCGGGCGAGATGATGGCTTCCATGCCGGCCGAGACGCCGGTGCGGATCCTGGACGAGCGCGGCCACCTGCGCACGCTGGAGGAGATCGAGCGCGACCTCATCCAGCACGCCATCGAGATCTACGCCGGCCACATGAGCGAGGTCGCCCGCCGGCTCGGCATCGGCCGCTCGACGCTCTACCGCAAGGTCCGCGAGAGCGGGCTGGAGGGCCTGGTGAAGGGCGGCGAGGCCGACGAGGCGGCGGCCTGAGCCACGGTTGACGCGCGCTGGGCGCCGTGATGGCTTCGCGTCCGTGGAGGCCTGACCGATGATCCCCAAGCCGCAGCGGTATCTGGTGTCCGGCGGGCTTCTGCTCCTGATGGTCGGCGTCGGGCTGCGCGCCCTGCTTCCGGCGCACGCCGTATCCGACTTCGGCGTGGGATTGCTGGTGGGCGCCGGCCTTGCGCTGGAGCTGGTGGGCGTGTGGCAGGCCCGGCGACGAAGCTGACCCGCCGTCCGCGGTCTCAGTCGTCGTCCTTCCGCCGCCGGAACGGCTTGCGCTCGAGGCCCTTCTTCTCGCCCTTCGCCTTGGCGGCGATCTCCTTGAGCTTGACGGTCTGGAGCGCCGAGAGCGCCTCGCCCGGCGCGCCCTTCTCAGGGTCGCCGAAGGCGCGGCCGTAGGTCTGCAGGCGGCCCGAGACGCTGTCGATGAACTCGCCCTCCCATTCGGAGAGCGTCACGCCCGCCTTCTCGGCCATGCGGCGGGCGCGCTTGAGGGCGTTCAGCGCGGCCCGCTGAGCCTGCGCCTTCCGGTCTGGAAGCTTGCGCTTCAAAGCTCTCCGATGGCCGAGAGGTAGAGTTCGAGGATCGCCTCTTCCTCCTGGCGCTTGGCGCGGTCCTGCTTGCGGATGCGGACCACCTTGCGGAGCGTCTTGACGTCGTAGCCGTTGCCCTTGGCCTCGGCGAAGACCTCCTTGATCTGCTCGGCGACCTCGGCCTTCTCCTGCTCGAGCCGCTCGATTCGCTCGATGATGGACTTGAGCTGCGCCTGGGCCGTGGCGTTCAGGACGTCGGGATGGGCGGAGGCGTCGTCGGCCATGGAGATCTGCTAGCCTTCTGGCTTGAGGTCGAAAAGAGGCGCGCGACCCTAGCGGCGGGTCTTGCGCCTGTCATCGGGGCGGTGAACCTTCGCCTGTGGACAGTCGTTGAGACCCATCGACGCGGGAGCGCCCCATGCCTGATTCAGCCAAACCGCGGCCCACCCAGGCCGAGGCCGAAGCCGCCGTGCGCACGCTGATCGAATGGGCCGGCGACGACCCGGCGCGCGAGGGACTGCTGGAGACGCCCGGGCGCGTGGCGCGCGCCTACCGCGAACTGTTCGCAGGCTACGAGACCGATCCGCGAGCCTACCTGCAGCGGACCTTCGAGGAGGTCGGCGGCTACGACGAGCTGGTGCTGATGCGCGACATCCCCGTCGTCAGCTTCTGCGAGCACCACATGCTGCCGTTCATCGGCCGGGCGCACGTAGGCTACCTGCCATCGAACCGGGTGGTGGGCATCTCCAAGCTGGCCCGCGTGGTCCACGGCTTCGCCCGGCGGCTGCAGATCCAGGAGAAGCTGACCGCCGAGATCGCCGAGGCCATCCAGGACATCCTGCGACCCAAGGGCGTCGGCGTGGTGATCGTCTCCGAGCACAGCTGCATGACCATGCGCGGCGTGAACACGCCGGGGACCAAGCTCACCACCAGCCACCTGCTGGGCGACATCCGCGACGACCCGCGCACGCGGCAGGAGTTCTTCGACCTGGTGAAGGGCGTGGCGTGACCTCGACCCGGAACGCGGATAGCTAGGACCCTCTTCGCGGCAGGAGGGCTCATGGCGCCGCTGGTGATCGCGCTGGTGCTCGGCTCGGCGGTGCTGCACGCCTCGTGGAACGCCATGCTGCGGGCGGGCGCGGACCGGCTGCAGTTCATGATGCTGATGGGCGGGCTGTGCGCGGCGGCGGCCCTGCCGGTGGCGGCGATCGCGCCGCATCCGGCGATGACCAGCTGGCCGTACCTGGCCGCCTCGGCGGTGCTGCAGGTCGGCTATTCGCTGCTGCTGGTGCGCGCCTATCGGGAAGGCCATCTGGCCCACGTCTATCCGATCGCGCGCGGCTCGGCGCCGCTGCTGGTGACCCTCGCCGCCGCCGTGGTGGCCGGCGAGCACCTTGCGCCGCTCGGCCTGCTGGGCGTGGTGCTGGTCTCGTGCGGGATCGTGGCGATCGCCTTCGGGCGCGGGCGGCCGGACCTGGTCTCCAGCGCCTTCGCGCTGACCTGCGGCGGCTTCATCGCCAGCTACATGGTGGTGGACGGCCTGGGGGTGCGGGCCTCGGGCCACCCGATCGGCTATGCGGCCTGGCAGGAGGTGGCGCACGGCGCCCTGATGCCGCTGGTGTTCGCCGGCCTGCGCGGCCGCTGGCCCACGATGCCGGTGAACCGCGAGTTCGCGAAGGTCTGCCTGGGCGCGGTGATCTCGGTCCTCGCCTATGGCGTGGTGCTGTGGGCGATGAGCCGCACGGCCATGGGCCAGGTCTCGGCGCTGCGCGAGACCTCGATCCTGTTCGCCGCGGTGATCGGGGCGGTGTTCCTGAAGGAGCCCTTCACCCTGCGCCGGCTGGCCGGCGCGGCGATGATCGCGGGCGGCGCGGTGGCCCTGTCGGTGGGCTAAAGCAGGCCGCGCGACTCCAGGGCCGGCTTCAAGGCGGCCGGGTCGGTGAAGTGGTGGACGTCGAAGCCGGCGGCGCGGGCGCCTTCGATGTTCCTGGCGCTGTCGTCGATCAGCAGCAGCTCGGAGGGGGCGTAGCCGAAGCGCTCGCAGGCCAGCGCGAAGATCGCAGGATCGGGCTTCAGCAGGCCCTCGCGGCCGGAGGCGATGAAGGCCCGGAGCCGGCCGAACGCCGGGCTCATGGCCATGGTGCCCTCCAGGGTCTCGGTGGAGATGTTGGAGAGGCCGAACTGCGGGACGGCTCTTTCGTGCAGCGCCTCGATGGCCGCCTCGGTCTCGGGGATCGGGCCGGAGAACATCTCCCACCAGCGGTCGCGCCAGGCCCAGATCGCGTCGGCGTGGTCGGGATGCCGCGCGGCGAGGCGCGCGCAGTTCTCGGTGAAGGTGATCGCGCCGCGGTCGGTCTCGATGTGCCAGGCGCCCGTGCAGATCTC